>CAMJAZ010000179.1 GCA_946403735.1 uncultured Selenomonadales bacterium | reverse complement strand
ACGCTTCAGTGCCGCCTGTTGATGATCCTATTGCTATTAAGTTAATCTTGCTCATGACGCCGCTATCCTTTTCTTAAAATTAGACGTAAAAAATTCTGCCAATTAGTTTTGTTATATTCTGATTCTTTCCACAAAAAGATTTTCCTGCAAAAAAATACGCCAACTTTTTAAGTTGACGTAAAAGTTTCTATATACAATAAAGGAGGTTAGGTTAGTAGTTTGAATTTTACACGCGGCGCGAAGAATTTACATTTATATCGACTCTGCGAACTTCAGTTCTGCTTACGTTGACATTTACATTTCGTGAACCGCCCCTAGCATTTCTTGGGGAATTGTAACTTCCGCCGCAACGATTGCCGCCACGATTTGGACCGTAGCTAGTATGACCGAATCCGCCGCCGTGTCTGTCATAATGCCTGTTGCCTTGATGTGGTGGCATTCTGTGATGATGACGCGACAAAGTTTGTTGACTTTCAACCTGCAATGTAGAAAAATCACTGGAAAGTTCCGCCGCTGAACTTGTACTGCCAATGCCCAATGTAAGCATTGCGCCAACAATCGCTGACACTAAAATTTTATTAGCCTTCATTTTTGACATTCCCTTCAAAAATTTTATCGGTTATTTGCTGGAAATTTTAAATGAAGAAAGTTTAAAAATTCTTATGCAAAATTAAAATTTGCTTAAAATTTTAAAGTTCGGGGTTGTTCGTGAACTCAAATTTGATAAAAAAAATTTTTTAAGTTTTTAAACCTACTTTTTCTTTGGCGAGCTGAAAAAGTAGCAAAAAGAAATAGCCCGCTGAAACGACATCACGTCGTTTGCGCGGGCGGGCGCACGTCCTGTGCGCCCTTTTTTCAAGATCAAATTTACAGTAAAAACTTTCACGAGTTGAGATATTCTTTTTGTTCGTCCGTCAAAGTATCAATCGAAACGCCGATAGCTGCCAATTTAATTTCCGCAATTTCTTTGCTAACATCTGCAGGGATAAGATGAACTTTCTTTTCAAGTTTAGCATGATTATGGAGAATGTAAGCAATGCTGAAAAATTGTACTGCAAAGCTTAAATCCATAATTTCAGCAGGATGACCGTCGCCCGACGCTAAATTTACAAGTCGACCTTGCGCCAATAAATAAATTTTCCGTCCGTCTTTTTGCAAAAATTCTTCAACGTTAGCGCGTACAGTTTTCCTGCTGACGGATAAATTTTCAAGTTGCGGAATGTTTACTTCAACGTCAAAATGTCCCGCATTAGCTAAAATCGCGCCGCTTTTCATTAACGGATAATGTTCAGCCGTGATAACGTCTTTATTGCCCGTGACTGTTAAGAAAATATCGCCGACTTTCGCCGCGTCACTCATCGGCATTACGCGGAAACCGTCGAATACCGCCTCAATGGCTTTAATCGGATCAACTTCCGTAACAATGACATTTGCGCCGAGACCTTTAGCACGCATTGCCGCGCCTTTGCCGCACCAGCCGTAACCCGCAATGACGACGTTTTTACCAGCAACTACAAGATTTGTTGCACGCATAATTCCTTCCCACGTCGATTGCCCTGTACCGTAGCGATTGTCGAAAAGATATTTGCAGTAAGCATCATTCGCCGCAACGACTGGAAAGACAAGTTCACCACGACTTTCAAGCCCGCGCAGTCTATTAACGCCAGTCGTAGTTTCTTCTGACGCGCCTAAAATTTTGGCGATAGCGTCACGCCTTTTTGTATGAATCAAGCTGATAATATCGCCGCCGTCGTCAATAACAAGCGTCGGTTCAAAGTCAACCGCTTTGTTTAAATATTCGTTGTACTCTTCATTAGTGCAAGCGTGTTTAGCAAAAACTGTCACGCCACGTTCAACCAGCGCGGCGGCAACGTCATCTTGCGTCGAAAGTGGATTGCTACCAGTCACTACGACTTCTGCGCCAGCATTTTTAAAAACTTCCGCCATGTACGCAGTTTTAGCCTCAAGATGAATCGTGATTGAAAGGCGTTGACCTGCGAAAGGTTTTGACACTGAAAATTCTTTTTCAATCGACGCTATGACGGGCATAAAATTTTTTACCCAGTTAATTTTGTCGTGACCACTCGGCGCTAATGAAATGTCTTTAATGATTGAGTTCAATTTAAAATCCTCCTATTAATAAATAGTTGCTAGGTGGTGTTGAATAAGTTTTTTATGTGATAAACTACTTTTCTTTTGGCGCAAAAGAAAAGTAGCAAAAGAAAACATTGCGGCATTTGTGCGCCTCGCGTTTTACGTTTTAGCAGTTAAACGTTACACCGCGTACATTTGCTACATTCGCCCTACTTTTCAGCAGGCGCTTGGAAATGCCGCTAGTTACCGTGATTTTTTAGCTTGAAATTTTTAACATTATTTATTCAACACTACCTAGTTTATAAATTTGCAATCTTCCAGTTTAACGGCGTTACGGAAATTAAGCCTTGATTAACCGTGTGAATGTCTGTACCTTCGCTATCATCTATATCAAAGATTTTGCCGCGTACCTCAAAAAAATTTCTACCGTCGCCATTTTCGTGAGTGATAAACGCATTGAGATAATCACGTTTGCCAAGACGTACTTGCTGAAATTCGGCGTAACCTGCGCGGAACTTTTTGGGAAAATTTATGTTGTAGAAAAAATTTTCGCCACGTGCAAACTGCGCGGAAAAATATTTTTCAGTTTCAAAAGCGGCTTGCTCAAAAGTAATTTCTGAATGAATGTCAATCGAAACGGCAAGCGCTGGAATTTCGTGAAGGTAACCTTCCAATGCCGCGCCGACCGTGCCAGAATATAAAACGTCCGTTGCAAGATTCGCGCCATGATTTATGCCTGAAATTACCGCGCAAATTTTTTTGTCAACGTCAAGCGCTTCAAGATAAAATTTCACACAATCGGTAGGCGTACCGTCAACTGTCCACGTTTCAAAATCGAAATTGTCGATGCGCTTATATTCAATTTTTTTACCCAACGTCAACGCGTGAGCCATACCACTTTGTTGACGCATTGGCGCGGCGATCGCTACTTCAAAATTTTTTCTAAGCGCATTAGCTATTGCCCAAAGTCCAGCGCCGTCAATTCCGTCGTCATTGCTAATTAAAATTTTTTTCATTTAATACCCCCTCAAAATTATTCAACGTACTTTATCTGTTTTCTTACTGGAAGTCAACAACTTTTATTCGCTTGATGTAGTACCTGTACGCCAGCAATAAAAATATCATCGTGATAAACCAGCTTATACCGTAAACTGCCATGAGCGAATCGTAAGTTGGAATTTTTGCAAAGACCGTGAATACCCAAGTTATTCGTACGCCGCAGACACAAACTAAAGTTATTAGCGCGGGTGCAAGTGATATTCCGTAGCCGCGCAGAGCTCCTGATACAATTTCCATGACGACGCTAATAATTTCTGGCGCGATTATGTACCACAATCTTATAACGCCCAATCTTACAACTTCGCTGTCTTCGTTGAAAAATCGTACAAGTTGTTCACCAAAATATAAAATCGTCACGGATAAAATTAACATTAAAAGCACGTTGATTTTTAACGCCGTCCACGTCGCCTGTTTGCAACGCGGCAAATTTCCTGCGCCGTAATTTTGACTGACAAAAGTTGTAGCCGCCTGTCCAAATCCCATTGTCAAGCAGAAAACATTTATTTCGACAGTGAACGCCGCCGCGCTTGCCGCCATTGCATCTGGACCAAGTGTATTTATCGCCGCTTGTATTAGCAAGTTTGACAGCGAAAATACCATACCTTGAATGCCTGCAGGTAAACCGATTCTTATAATTTCTTTCAAGCAAGCTTTATCAATATTTTTTTTGTCGAGCCGTAAGCGTACAAGTCCCGCCGAATGTAAGAGCGCGTAAAATAAAATTGCCGCGCTAACTGCATTTGAAATTGTCGTCGCCCAAGCTACGCCGTTAATGCCTAAATTAAATTGCAGGACGAAAATTAAATTTAACGCGATATTCAGCAAACTTGCAACTGCCAACGCGATTAATGGTGTTTGCGTGTCGCCTTTGCTACGGAAAATTGCCGCCTCAAAATTGTATATGCTGATGAATGGCAGACCTAGTACGTAGATTCGCAGATAAACTTCCGCCATTGGTGCAACTGCCTGCGGTACGGCAAGTAATTCAAAAATTGGATTGACTAAAATTTCAGCTACCGCGCAGATGCCGACGCCCATAATTATTGACAAGAAAAAAGCCGTCCGTATTGAATCACGGACGCGATTTAATTTTTTAGCGCCGATAAATTGCGCGATGACGACGTTAGCGCCTAAACTTAAACCCATTAACAGACTGACAAGCAAGCCGACTGTTGAAACATTATTTCCTACGGCGGCTATTGCATTTTTGCCGACGAATTGTCCGAGTACTGCAACGTCCGCCGTATTGAAAAGTTGTTGCATGACGCCAGTTAATGACAGCGGCAACGCAAACAAAATTATTTTGTCCCATAATGAGCCGTTTAGCATATCAATTTCGCGGCTTAATTTTATTTTGAACATTTATTTTTTACACGCTCACAATGGTTAAAAATTTTAAAAACTTTAAAGTTTAATTCAATCTAAATTCGTGAACAACATCTTTCAAGCCATTTGACAATTCAGTTAAAGCTTGGCTGTTTTCAGAAATTGTCATGACGCCACCAGCCTGTTCCGCCGTCGCAATGGAAATTGTTTCGACTTCCTTGACAATTTCGTCAGACATATCAGCAGCTTGTTCGGTACGCTCAACAATATTTTTCATCGGTTCAAGCAGGCCATTAATAACTTTCATGACGGTTAAGGAATTTTCTTCTGCAGTACGAATCATTGTAACAATTTCTTGGAAAGAAATACCT
>CAMJAZ010000178.1 GCA_946403735.1 uncultured Selenomonadales bacterium | reverse complement strand
GGAATTCCTCGAAGTGTTCGACAATGAATGGGAACAGTATTAAATTCAAAAACAATGTCGCGATCATTACCTTTGGTTTCGTAAACTTTGCTATCCAAGTTATTTTTTGCCGTCACTTCGCCTGAAAGAGTTACTGAATCGTCATTAGCGATAGAAATTTTGCCAGTGCCAGAATAGGTAACGTTGTTAATCTTCAAGTTTAAATTTTGCTCGCCGTCACCTATATTAAATGAACCAGTCAATGTAACTTCGGAAACAGAATCACCAAAACTAATTCCGCCGTTCGAGACGTTACTTTTGAAGTCAACTTCATTAATGGTTGCTGTCGTACCGTTAGCAATGGTAAAAGATTTAGCCGTCTGCCTAACAGAAATTTCAACGTTGTTGCTTATCGAAGTTTTATTTTTGTCTTCGCTGTCAAAAGTTATAGTGGAGGACGTGGAAGAATCAGCGGTATAAGTAACGCCGTTGACTTCAGCTGAAATGCCTTTGATTGTAATTCCCGTGACTTCAATGGCAGTCATTTTGCCATCGGCATTTGTCGTAGCCGTACCTTTGAAATAAATATCGCCTTTCGATTCGGCAGAAAGTTTGACTGAAACGCCGCCAACCGTTATAGTGTCGCCGCTTACGCTGATTAAGTCTGTTTCAGTTGCCGTTTTATCAAAATCTGTAATGTTTGTGAAATAGCAAGTAATAGTTTTTGCGTCGTCGCCTGTTCCAATGTTATGTTTGTATACGCCGCCACTAAGTTCGACTGCGAAACGTTGCAAATCGAATGACATTGTAGCTTGATTATTTAAAATTTTCTCTTCCATGACAATCGCTCCTCTCATAGGATAAGTTAGCTTATAGCTCTTAGCTTCTAGTGTCTTATCTGAAAGCCGCAAGCTAACAGCTAAAAGCTAAGTTAAAATCGAATTAATGTTAAAAAAAATTTTGAAAGTCTCATCTCCCCTCAAAATTTATTCGACGTTTCCAATATTTCCTTAAAAAATTTTTTCAAAATAAAAATTTTCAAACTGAACCATTCAAATTATATCGTAGTGTTTCAAACATTTCAATTCAGTTTTAGCCGTTACATAAAAAATTTTTTCGCGTAAAAAAATCTTTGTGGAAGTTTTTGTGACAATGATTTATAATGTACAGAATTCTTTATCGAAAAGCGGAGTAATACCCCTAGTGAATATAAGCCGCAAACATTGACTTTAAAAAATACGTAGTTTAAAATAGAAACAGCGGTTAGCCTTCCGCTTTATCAAAAACGTGTAAAAAATCAACGGCTCGTATCTTGCAAGCAGTGAAGTTTTTTCGGAGTGGGGTCACCCCGTACGTTTTAACTATGACGGGTGTAAATAAGTGTGTTGCAAGTAACGAAGAAAGGACGGACTTATCCCCCGCCTTTAGGCTCGGGGAGTGTCAAAAAGAGGTGGTATTAGTGAAAAAAATTTTGGCGTTGTTGTTGGTAATATTCAGTTGCGTAGGCTTTAGCGCTTGCGGTACTGGACAAAATGACGCGCAGAAAAATGAAGTTTACGTCTACACGTGGGGCGATTATATCAACCCTGAAACGTTGAAGATGTTTGAGAAGGAAACAGGAATTCATGTCGTACTTGATACCTTCGACACAAATGAAAGTATGTACCCGCGCGTATCTGAAGGCGCTGTTCATTACGACGTAATTTGCCCGTCAGATTATATGATTCAAAAGATGATTGACAACAATTTACTTCAGCCGTTGGACTTTTCAAAACTTCCGCAGGCTAAAGAAAATATTGGCGAAAAATTTTTTGAGCAGTCGAAAAGTTTTGACCCTGAAAATAAATATTCCGTGCCGTATGCTTGGGGAACTGTCGGCATTATGTACAATAAAAAAGTCGTCGACGATCCAGTTGATAGCTGGCAAATTTTGTGGAATGAAAAGTACAAGGACAAAATTTTAATGCAGGATTCGCCGCGTGATGCTTTTATGATTCCGCTGAAACTCATGGGCAGAAGTTTAAATGAAACGGACAAAGCTCAACTTGAACGCGCAAAAGAAATGTTGATTCAGCAAAAGCCGCTTGTGCAAGCTTACGTTATCGACGAAGTGAAAGACAAAATGATTTCTGGTGAAGCGGCAATGGGCGTCGTATTTTCTGGTGAAGCGCTGTTGATTATGGAAGCTAATCCCGATACAGAATTTGCCATTCCGAAGGAAGGTACAAACTTTTGGATTGATAGTTGGGTAATTGCTAAAGACGCGGAGAACGTCGACAATGCGCACAAGTTTATTGACTTTATGTGCCGCCCTGACATTGCTTTAATCAATTTTGATCATCTTGGCTATCCTACGCCTAATATTAAAGTTCGTGACTTGGAAACGAATGAAGAATATAAAAATTCTCCTGTAGCCTTCCCTGATCCTGCGACGTATGAAAATCAAGAAACGTATAAATATCTTGGCAACGATATGGACGCGTACTACAATCGCCTTTGGATGCAAGTTAAAGCTGATTAAAATTTTTAAAACTCTGTAGTAAAAAATAAAAAAGCCTGCGTAATTCTTTGATGAACCGCGCAGGTTTTTTTGATAGTATTTACAAATTTTAATTTTTCATTTATTTTAATTTTGTTGAACCTACTTTTTCTTTTGGTGCAAAAGAAAAAGTAGCAAAAAGAAAACAGCCCGCTGAAATCGCATCACGCGATTTACGCGGGCGGGCGCACGTCCTGTGCGCCCTCTTTTAATTAAATTATCTTTTATTAAATAAAATTATTTTTTCTTAGCTTGTTTGTCAATGGCAGTGTCTAAAGTTTTGAAGAACATCTCGCAAGCGCCATTGTAACCTTTAGCATTTTTGCCAAAAGTTCTGCTATTAATTTGGAGAGTATACATCAACTGACCAGTACGCGCATTTTGAATTTTGAAAAGAAAAGTAGTTGGGTCGCCATTATTCGCCGTCGTCAACGTAACAAAGGCGTCTGCGTAAGTGCCAACGTTATCTTCAAACGTTGCCTTAGCCTCCCTGAAGTCAAGCGTTGTAATGTCTACGCCAGCATCATTTTTGATACTTTCGACAACTTCATAGTAAGGGACAACGTAGAAATGTGTAGCCTTGCTTGCCGTGTCCAACATTTCAATGAGTGCCTCAACTGTTGGCTCGTCAGATACCATTGCCGCCTTGTAATGATTGGGGTACGCTACCGCCAGACGCTTAATCGTCGTCAAGTCAACGCCTTCCATAATTTGTTCGTGAGTTGCCGCAAATGCCCGCGTCGACGTTAAAAGTACAGCCGCCACTAAGAGAATGCGTAATGCATAATGCGTAATGCGTAATGATAATTTTTCCAAAATGGTTAAACCTCCTAAAAATTAATCCTCCAAAAGTTTACACTGCGCGATGACATGGTAAACAAAATCTTTCTGCAACCATTCTAGCCTTTAGCGTTCAGGTAATAAATTATGTGCGATAAGTGCCGCGCGAACTTTTTCTAAATTCTGCGGTTCAATTTCACTTAAAGGCATTCGCAAACTTCCGACGTTACAGCCTAAAAGTTTTAATGCCGCCTTCACGGGAATGGGATTGACTTCACAGAAAAGCGCGTCGATTAAATCGCTATAATCAATTTGCAATTTCGCCGCCGCCTCGACTTTTCCTTCAAAGTACAGTTGACAAATTAAATGCGTATCTTTTGGCGCGACGTTTGACAAAACGGAAATGACGCCCCGTCCGCCAAGTGAAAGTATCGGTACAATTTGATCGTCGTTGCCAGAATAAATTTCTAACTCATCGCCGCAAAGTTTTTTAGTATGAACGATTGATGATAAATCGCCGTTAGCCTCTTTAGTAGCGACAATGCGCGGGTGTTCAGAAAGTTTAAGGTACGTTTCAGGCTTAATGTTTACGCCAGTTCGCGAAGGCACGTTGTAAACGATTATCGGCAAGTCGACGTTATCAGCAATTTTTTTGTAATGCGCGACCAGTCCATTTTGCGTACACTTATTGTAATAAGGCGTGACTAAAAGTAAGCCATCAGCACCAACTTTTTCAGCGTACTGTGAAAGTTGAATTGCGTATGCAGTATCGTTAGAGCCAGCGCCAGCAATAACTGGTACGCGCTTATTGACGTGTTCGACGGCAAATTTGATTATCTCCTTGTGTTCAGCGTCATTCATAGTTGCAGATTCGCCAGTCGTCCCCGCAATGATTATCGCGTCAGTAGAATTTTCAATTTGATAATCGATAAGCTTGCCGAGTGCGTCGAAGTCGATACCATTTTCATTAAACGGCGTGACAATCGCAACGCCTGCGCCCCTAAAAATTATTTTCTTCAATATAAGCCCTCCTAAATGTCAAGTTAAAATTTCATCAAAATTTTCGTCATTCATAATATTTTTAATGAGCATTTCAATTTGTTTGTCGTTTAAAATACGAATGTCATCTTTCTTGGAGTAAATGGAAAGTAAATAAATATCGTCGCCAATCGCCACGTAATACAAAAGTCTGAATCCACCCGACTTGCCAACATTTGCGGAAGAATTTGCAATGCGAACTTTGTACGCCGCCGTGCCTTCAGGTATATCTAAATCTTCAAGCCTATCACCGACTAAATTGCCTTGTTCGAGTTCATCAGTAACGGCAGAAATATCATCATTGATTTTTAAGTACCTTTTTTTCCGCATATAATATTTTACGTCATCCTTAAATTTTGGCGTTGCGTTTACGTTCATTTAAAGTTGCACTCTCCTCTGCGGCAAATTCAGATTCAATTTCAGCCCGTACCTCACGCCAACTTTTTTTAGGCAATCTTCCTGCCATCATTTCACGAACTTGCATTAACGATTGAATAATTGACTGTTCGACAGGAATATAA
>CAMJAZ010000177.1 GCA_946403735.1 uncultured Selenomonadales bacterium | reverse complement strand
AAGGCGTCGTTACAGATAAATCACGACCGACAATTTCAAAGACGCGAATAATTGCTGGCGGAAGGGCGACGGTTAGTCAGCAGATTGTACGCATTGACCGCGAAAGTAAAGACCCGCTATGTAAAAAAGTTGAGGCTAAATTAATTGGACATCTTGATAAAATTTTGCCGAAAGTCGACGGAATTATTTTGAGTGACTACGGCGCGGGAACAATTACCGATTCGTTGAAAAAGTTGATAATTCGTCACGCGGGCAAAAGTAAACTTCCCAGTATGGTCGATTCGCGATACAACATCGGCGCGTTTGACGGCATTGGTTACGCTAAACAAAATGATTCTGAATTGGCGGCGTTCGTGAAGACTGAAATAAATGATATGGCGGCGCTGATTGACGCGGGAACAAAACTTTTGTCGACTATAAATGCTTGGGGCGTTTTGATAACGCGCGGTGAATTGGGCATGAGTTTATTTGAACGCGGCGGCGCAGTTCATCACATTCCAGTTACTGATAAAAGTGAAGTTTTCGACGTAAGCGGCGCTGGCGATACTTGCGTTGCGGCATTCATTTTAAGTTTGACGGCAGGCGCAGAGCCGATAAACGCCACAAGAATTTCAAACTACGCGGCGGGCGTTGCAGTTCGCAAGCTTGGGACTTCAACTGTAAATGATAAGGAACTTTTAAAAGCGCTGAATAATTTTGCACAAGAAGTTGGTGAAAAAAATGTTGATTGACAGAAAAAAAATTTCAAATCTGCGCGGGGAACTTCAAGGAAAAAAAACTGTCTTCACAAACGGCTGTTTTGACATTCTGCACGTTGGACACGTTAGGTATTTGACGGCGGCTAAAAATTTTGGCGACGTTTTGATTGTCGGCTTGAATACGGATGAGTCGGTTAAAAAGTTGAAAGGCGCGTCACGACCAGTAAACAATCAAAATGACCGCGCAGAAGTTTTACTTGGCTTGAAGGCGGTTGACCACGTAATTTTTTTTGGCGAAGATACGGCGGAAAATCTTATCGCGGAACTTCAGCCCGATGTTTACGTAAAAGGCGGCGATTATACGCTTGACACATTGCCCGAAGCAAAAATTGTTCAAGCTTACGGCGGACAAATTGAACTTGTAAAACTTGTTGAAGGCAAGTCGACAACAAACATTATTAAAAAAATTTCAAGTGAAAAATCAAGGTAATATAAAAAAATTAATTATTCAACATACCCTAATTAAAAAAGTTCTTTTATAATATTTCTGAAAAAATTTTTGATAACCTTCGATAAAATTTTTTGTCGATTGATGTGAAAGATATGACCAGCGCTAATTTATGAAATTTCTATGAATTTGAAAATGTTCCGAAAATTTTATTGACACTGATTCAGAATTGTTGTAACATTACCAAAGCTTAAGGGTTAATAATCCAAGATTTTTTCATAAGAGTTAGGGAGGTTTTTTTAAATGGCTGTTAAAGTTGCTATCAATGGATTCGGTCGTATCGGTCGCCTCGCATTCCGTCAAATGTTCGCTGCAGAAGGCTACGAAGTTGTCGCTATCAACGATCTTACTAGCCCGAAGATGCTTGCTCACCTTCTCAAGTATGATACCGCACAGGGCGGCTACATGGGCAAAATCGGCGAAGGTCTGCACACTGTAGAATCCCATGACGGCGAAGGCGAAGATAACTACATCGTCGTTGACGGCAAAAAAATTATTATTTACAAAATCCCGAATGCTGCGGAAATTCCGTGGGGCAAACATGACGTTGATGTCGTTCTCGAATGCACAGGTTTCTATACCAGCAAAGCAAAAGCTGAAGCTCATTTGGCAGGCGGCGCAAAGAAAGTCGTTATTTCTGCACCTGCAGGCAATGACCTCCCGACAATCGTTTACAACGTCAACCATAAAACTCTTACTCCTGACGTGAAAGTCCTTTCAGCAGCATCTTGTACTACGAACTGCTTGGCACCTATGACGCAAGCTCTTCATAATCTTGCTCCGATTCAAAGTGGAATTATGGCGACGATTCACGCATACACTGGCGACCAAATGATCCTTGATGGTCCACAGCGTAAAGGCGATCTTCGTCGTGCTCGTGCAGGCGCTTGCAACATTGTTCCTAACAGCACTGGCGCTGCAAAAGCTATCGGTCTTGTTATTCCTGAACTCAAAGGCAAACTGATTGGCGCAGCACAACGCGTTCCTACTCCTACTGGCTCAACCACTCTTCTGTTTGCAGTTGTTAAAGGCGAAGTCACCGTTGAACAAATTAATGAAGCTATGAAAGCGGCGGCTAATGAATCCTTCGGCTACAATGAAGAACAAATCGTTTCCAGCGACATTATCGGCATGAAATACGGTTCACTCTTCGACGCAACCCAAACAATGGTTAGCCCGATTGGCGATGGCAATACGCTCGTTCAAGTTGTTTCTTGGTATGACAATGAAAACAGCTACACCAGCCAGATGGTTCGCACCATTAAATACTTTGCTGAATTGAAGTAATTTAAGCTTGCAGGTCTCTACAGGCTAACGTGAAAAACTTTTGATAATTTTCGCGGTCCGGTTCTTCGTAAATGTTGGACCGAACCGCTTTTTTAATTAAGAATTTAGAATTATGAATTAAGAATGTGTGATTCATAATTTAAAGTTAGTGGTTATTGTTCTAAGCTTATAGCTAATCTAGGGAGGTTTTTTGATGGATAAGAAAAATATTCGCGACATTAACTTGAAAGGTAAAAAAGTTTTCCTTCGCGTCGACTATAACGTTCCTATGGACGAAAACCTTAACATTACCAATACAAAGCGCATTGATGCTACTCTTGATACTCTCAAATACTTGCTTGAACAGGGCGCCGCTATCATTATCGGTTGTCATCTCGGCAGACCTACTGAAGCTCGTGAACCCAAATTCTCCACAAAGCCTATTGCTAAAAAGCTCGGCGAAATTTTGGGCAAAGAAGTAAAATGGGCGGAAGATTGCATTGGCGAACCTGCTGAAAAAGCTGCCGCTGCTCTTCAACCTGGCGAAATTCTCTTACTTGAAAACCTTCGTTATCATAAGGAAGAAAAGAAAAATAAACCCGCGTTTGCGAAAAAACTTGCCGCGCTTGCTGACATTGCTGTCAATGACGCTTTCGGTATGGCTCACCGCGCTCATGCATCAAACGTCGGTATCACCCACTTCCTTGAAACGGCGTCTGGTTTCCTTATGGAAAAAGAAATTAACTATATCGGCAAGACGCTTGAAAATCCTGCACGTCCATTCGTCGGAATTATCGGCGGCGCAAAAGTTTCTGATAAAATCGGCGTCATCAACAATATGATTGATAAAGTTGACACAATCATTATTGGCGGCGGTATGGCTCACACCTTCGACAAGGCTAAAGGTTATGAAGTCGGTACTTCACTGCTTGAGGCTGACAAAGTCGAACTTGCTAAAGAGTTGCTTGAAAAAGCTGAAAAGAAAGGCGTTAAAGTCGTTCTGCCTGTTGACCTTGTAGTTGCAAATAAATTTGCGGCTGACGCTGAATTTAAAACTGTTCCTGTTGATCAGTGTCCTGCTGATTGGATGGGACTTGACAGCGGCGAAAAGACTTCTGAAGAATACGTCAAGGCGCTTGAAGGTGCAAAAACAATTATTTGGAATGGACCTATGGGCGTCTTTGAATTTGACAACTTCGCAAAAGGTACGCTTGCAGTTGCTAAAGCTGTTGCAGATGCTACGGAAAAAGGCGCTATCTCAATCGTTGGCGGCGGCGACTCCATTGCGGCTCTTAAGAAAACTGGTCTTGATAAGAAAATTTCTCACATCTCAACTGGCGGCGGCGCAACGCTTGAATACCTTGAAGGTAAAGTACTTCCTGGCATTGATGCTATTGACGGCGTTGGACGTACTCCAATCATCGCTGGCAACTGGAAGATGAACAACACCATTAAAGAAGGTACAGCGCTTGTTGAAGAGTTAATCCCGCTTGTAAAGAATCCTCCTTGCCGCGTCGTCGTATGCCCGACTGCTACTGCACTTGCCGCTATTGCTAAAGCTGTTAAAGGTACGAATATTCACGTTGGCGCACAAAATGTTCACTGGGAAGCTAAAGGCGCTTACACTGGCGAAATTTCCACTGGTATGTTGAATGAAATCGGAGTTGACTACGTCGTACTTGGTCACAGTGAACGCCGCGACTATTTCGGCGAAACTGACGAAGGCGTCAACAAACGCGCTAAAGCCGCTTTCAACGCTGGCATTACTCCAATTATTTGCTGTGGTGAATCTCTTGAAATTCGTGAGGCTGGC
Organism: uncultured Selenomonadales bacterium; assembly: GCA_946403735.1. Lineage (GTDB taxonomy): Bacteria > Bacillota > Negativicutes > Selenomonadales > Selenomonadaceae > Quinella. Next base: position 599 of record CAMJAZ010000177.1, on the reverse strand, counting down.
ACGTACATTGACCACGTTACAAAACAAGTTGCGGCGGCTCTTGAAGGCTTTGAACCGAAAGAAGTTAAAAAATTAGTCATTGCTTACGAACCTATTTGGGCGATTGGCACGGGCAAAACTGCGACGTTTGAACAGGCTGAAGAAGTTTGCAAGGCTATTCGTGAATGTGTTGCGGCTAAATTCGGTCAAGAAGCGGCGGACGCAATTCGTATTCAATACGGCGGCAGTGTTAAACCTGCGACGATTAAAGACCTTATGAAACAACCTAACGTTGACGGTGCATTGGTCGGTGGCGCGTCCCTTAAGGCTCAAGATTTCAGCGCGATTGTAAATTTCTAATAAAAAATTTTTAGGCGAAAAATTTTGAAAGGTGGTGATAACTATGGCAGACTTAGAACAAAGAGTTGATAAGCTTGAAAATAAATTTCCGACTCTTGAACAGCGCGTTAATGACGTAATAACCAAAATAGATTTGTTTATTGAAGAAAGCCGTGCGGCACGTGAAAGACGAGATGCTGAAATGCGGGAATTTCGCGAAAAACACGATGCTGATATGCGCGAAATGCGTACTAAAAGTGATGCTGATATGCGCGAAATGC
>CAMJAZ010000176.1 GCA_946403735.1 uncultured Selenomonadales bacterium | reverse complement strand
CGATAGCAAAAAAATACGGTATAAAAAATTTATTTTTGTTCGGAAGTTATGCACGAGGTGAAGCAAATGAGGAAAGCGATTTGGATTTTTTGGTAATAGGCGGAAAAAATTTTAAATTGACGAGGATATTTTCACTGGCAAAAGATTTATGCGAAATTTAAAAAAAAAAAGTAGACGTTTTTGAAATAAATGAAATAAATCCAGACAGTAATTTTTATAAAAAAATTATGGAAGAACAGGTTGCAGTAATATGAAATATACAGATAAACAAAGAATTGAAAAAATATTGTATTATGCGACGCGATTACAAAAATATATTTCAGAAAAAAATATTACAAAGGAACAACTTTTGACAGAAATAGAATTGCAATGGCTTGTAACAACGCCGTTATATAATATAGGCGAACATATTTATAATTTGTCGAAGGAATTTAAATCTGAGCACCAAAATATTGAATGGAATATGATTTCGGGCTTGCGTCACAGATTGGTTCATGATTATGACGGAACAAATTGGAATATTATAGTAGATGTAATTTTTGAAGAATTGCCGATTTTTATAGAGCAGATAAAAAATTTAGATAGTCGGTGAAAAAATGACGTTAAAAAATAAATTTGGTATAGAAAATGCCGTTGAGTTGGCGCGAATCGAAGAAAAAATCAGCAAGCAAAAAGCTATTCGACTTTGGAGCGGGAATTTTTTTAATGAAATGGCGGCAGGAACTTTTGAAACGCTTGCGGCAATTCATAAAAATTTATTTGAGGAGATTTATTATTTTGCTGGGAAATTGCGCAACGAAAATATTTCAAAAGGTAATTTACGCTTTGTGTCGGCGCTTTACCTTATCAATGCGGTTGAAGTTGTGGAGAAAATGCCGCAGAAAAATTTTGCAGAGATTGTAGAAAAGTACGTCGAAATGAATGTTGCTCATCCATTTCGTGAAGGCAATGGGCGAAGTATGCGGCTTTGGCTTGACCACATTTTTAAGACGGAACTAAAAAAAGTTGTGGATTGGAGCGCGATTGACATAAATAAATATTTTCGTGCAATGGAACGTAGCCCGATTAACGACGCGGAAATAAAAAAAATTTTGTATGAATCATTGACGGAAAAAATTTATGACAGGGAAATTTTTATGAAAGGTCTTGATGCCAGTTATTTTTATGAAAATTATTTTGCCTATAGGAGTGAAGATTTATGAAAGCGACATTGCTTGAAGGCGTGACGGTTGAGGAAATTTGCGCGGGCTTTGAATACAATGAGCTTGAAGGCAAAGGATTATTTGGCTGGAATGGAAAGTTGACGATACAGCCAGAATATCAGCGAAATTATTTGTACGCGGAAGGCGGCGGCGAAAAAGAAAAATCTGTGATAAATTCAGTTTTGCAAGGCTATCCGATTGGACTTTTGTATTTCAACAAAGTAGGCGATCGCTACGAAGTTTTGGACGGACAACAACGCATTACAAGTTTAGGCAGATATTTAAAAAATTTATTTTCAGTGAAAGATTCAAGCGGTAAGCCGAAATTTTTTGATTCGCTTGACGAAGTTGACCATAAAAAAATTTTGCAGACGCCGTTGACGATTTATATTTGCGAAGGCGCAGAACTTGAAATAAAAAATTGGTTCAAGACGATAAATATAGTTGGGATACCGCTGAATAAGCAAGAAATTTCAAATTCCATTTATAGCGGAAGTTTTGTAACGTTGGCGAAAGAATATTTCAGCAACAGTCAAAATACGCGGCTACAAATTTGGAGTAGCTACGTTAAAGGAAATATTAAGCGTCAAGAAATTTTGCGGACGGCGCTTGAATGGGTCGTGAAAAGTTCTGCTGATGATGAAGTTGATGAATACATGAGCTTGCACCGCGCAGATGAAAATGTTGATGAGCTGAAAAATTATTTTGAAAAGGTTATAGCTTGGGCGGACGAAACTTTCACGGAAAATTACAGCGAACTTTGCGGGCTTGAATGGGGCAGACTTTATGAAGAATATCACGAAACAGATTTTGACGTAAAAGAAATTGCCGCCGAAGTTAAAAAGCTTTATTACGATGAGTTTGTGACGAATAAGCGCGGAATTTTTGAGTACGTGCTAAAGTTTTTGTCGACTGGTGAGGAAGATACAAAACTTTTGCAAGTTCGGTTGTTTGGCAATGCTGAAAAGCGAAAAGCTTACGACAGGCAAACTAAACTTGCTAAGTCAGAAAATATTTCAAACTGTCCAATGTGTGCGCTTGTGAAAGGGCAAAATTCTAAAAAGATTTGGAAGTTGAATGAAATGGACGCGGATCACGTTACGGCGTGGAGCAAAGGCGGCGCGACTGATGAAAAAAATTGTCAAGTACTTTGCAAATATCATAACCGCTTTAAAGGCAATAATTAAATTTGATGAGGGCTTTTTATCTTTAAACATCGCGTCGATAAATTATTTTGTCAGTAGTTGCAAAAACTTTGACGGTATGATAAACTTTCTATGTTTAGTTAGATACTAACAAAAGATGTCAACATGGTATCACCTCCTTTCGTCGTTGAGACTTCGGAGTTTAACCGATAACACAGATATTCTACAACAAAATTTTTTCCAAGACAAAGAAAAAGCTATTGCAAAAACTTTGACGGTATGATAAACTTTCATTGCTTGAATGATACCAAGTAGAAATTTATTAACACGTTGTAACAAAGAAAAGCTCCCGAGTGACGGTTCGGGGGTTTTGTGCGTTTTTGGGTTTAACGCTAACTACTGGCTTAGTCATTTTCTAGATGCGGTCAAGCCATTTGCAGATGAAGTGAACAGTTACACCTGCCGCGACCATCACGGTGCGTAGATTTTTTATAAAAATTTTGGGCAAGATAAAATCTCTTGTCCATTTTTTTATTTGTAAATATCGCGTTGTTTGATATAATACTGAAAAAATATTTCATAAAATTTTATTCATTGGAGGTCATACGATGAACCGAAAAATTTTTGCGACCGCGATTTTAATCTGCGCGGTTATTTTTATTTCTAGCGCTAAAAGTTTTGCCGCTGAATTTGAGCTTGTCTCGTACTCTGCGCAAGTCAAACTGCAATGGCTGGCGAATACTGGAATGCCTGAAGCGAAAAAGATTTTGAATGAAATCGGTACGGCGAACATTTACGGCAAGAAAAATTTGAAAGACTACAAGCGCCTTGAAAAACTTAACGGCATTTATCAAGAACTTTGCTATGCGTCTACCGTCGACTTTGTTAAAAAAAATGACTACAAAAACATTATGGACATCGGCGGCGGCTATACTCCCCGCGCAGTTGCACTGGTTAATGACGGGCGAAAATACATTGGCGCTGAACTGACTGCCGTTGCACTTAGCGCTACTCAAATTATGCCGAAATTTATCAACGCTCAATACAGAACAAATCTTTCCTATGAAAATGTTCCAGTCGAAGATAGACAAGCGATGCTTAGTACTGCTGACAGATTCAACGGCAAACTTTGCGTTATCGAAAACGGCTTGCAAATTTATTTGACGCGTCAACGCACCGACGCAATGTTTTCACTTATTCATGAAATTTTGAAGAAACACGGCGGCTGCTTTATCACGTCTGATTTTGCCACAAAGGATATGTTCAAAGAACTTGCCACTGCTGTTTACGGTCAAGACTCCGCGCAGACTCTTTACAATGAAACGAAAGCAATGTATGAAAATCTTTTCGGCGAAAAACTTTTTGACGATACTTTCACTTCACAATCCGACGCGCTTAGCTTTTTGAAGGCTAAAGGTTTCAAAGTTCAACAAGTGCCATTGGTTGCTGATACATCTAAACTTTACAGCTTAAAAGATTTAGATGCCCAACAAGTTGCACAAGTAAAAAAAGTTTGTGCGAAAAATTATTTGTGGGTTCTCACGGTTGAATAATGCGTGAAGAAAATTTGAAAAATAAAACTGTCGACGTTGACAAGCTGGAAAATTTTGGATTTCATAAAGCGGCTGACGGTTGGATTTACGAAAAAAATATTTGTAACGACCAACTTTCATTGACGCTGAAATTTACAGGCGGAAAATTATTTTCACGTGTCGAAGATAATTTTGGTGAAGAATATATTTTGCACTTGGTGGAAGGTTCATCTGGCGGGTACGTTGGCGCAGTTCGTGATGAGTACGAAAAAATTTTAGCGGCGTTCTTTGAAAATTGTTGTGTAGAAAATATTTTCCGCGCAGAGTTGACAAAAAATCTTGTAGCTTATGTTCGCGATAAGTACGGCGATGAATTAGAATTTTTATGGGAAAAATATCCAAATGCGGCGATTGTTCGGCGGAAGGATACGCAGAAATGGTATGCGCTGATTATGGAAATTTCCGAGCGGAAGTTGGGCTTGGATTCGGACAACTTGGTTGAGATTTTAGACCTGCGCGGCAATCCTGACGAATTGAAAAATTTGGTGGACGGTGAAAAATATTTTGCTGGCTACCATATGAATAAAAAAAGTTGGTTGACGATTCGCCTTGACGGTTCAATTTCATTCGACGAAATTTGTACGCGCATTGACGAAAGTTATATCAGAGCGACTAAAAAAAATTCATAACTCTTCATTCTTAATTCTTAATTCAAACGGTGGTGATGTAAATTTGAAAGTTGCATTGGCTAAACAAATGCACGAAATTGACGACACTGCAATAAAAGATTTTGGCTTGCCCGAACTTTCACTTATGGAGAGCGCAGGGCATAGAGTAGCGCAATTCACGGAAAAAATTTTGGGCGGCGTAGATAAAAAAAGCTTGTGCATTTTGGCAGGTAGCGGCAACAACGGCGGCGATGCATTGGCGGCGGCAAGATATTTATCTAATCGCGGCGCTAAGTTGAAAATTTTTTTAACTGGCAATAAAGATCACCGTACCAATTCTCTAAACGTACAAA
>CAMJAZ010000175.1 GCA_946403735.1 uncultured Selenomonadales bacterium | reverse complement strand
ACGGTGTACGCGGCGTTAAAAAGGCTGTAATGGAAATTATCCTGCACGCTAGCATGAATCCTTGTCCGCCTATGGTTGTTGGCGTTGGAATTGGTGGCACAATGGATAGAGCCGCTTTCCTTTCTAAAAAAGCGCTTACTCGTTCTATTGACGAAAGAAACCCTATGCCCGAATACGCGAAACTTGAAGAAGAACTGCTGGAAATGATTAACTCAACTGGTATCGGTCCACAACTCGGCGGTACAACTTCAGCGCTTGCCGTAAATATTGAATGGGGACCTACGCATATTGCAGGACTTCCAGTAGCTGTAACTATTTGCTGTCACGCAATGCGCCATTCTCATCGCGTATTGTAATTGAAAAAATTTTTAACGGAGGAAATTTAAATGGCTGAAAGTATAAGAATTACGACGCCGTTTACAGAGGAAATGTCACGCAAACTTAAAGCAGGTGATAGCGTCCTCATAACTGGTACGATTATCAGCGCTCGTGATGCCGCCCATAAAGTTATGACGGAAGCACTTGCACGCGGCGAAAAATTGCCCGTCGATTGGAACAATCAGATTGTTTATTATCTTGGTCCTACACCTGCTAAACCTGGCGATCCAATAGGTTCATGCGGTCCTACAACGTCTGGCAGAATGGACGCTTACACGCCGACAATGTTGGATCAAGGCATTAAAGGTATGGTTGGTAAAGGTTCACGTACCCCCGAAGTTGTCGAAGCTATGAAGAAAAACGGCGCGACGTATTTTGCGGCAGTTGGTGGCGCGGCGGCACTTATCGCTAAGTCTGTTAAAAGTTATACCGTGCTTGCGTACCCTGAACTTGGACCAGAGGCAGTAGCGGCGCTTGAAGTTGTTGACTTCCCTGCAATCGTTGTCATTGACTGCGAAGGAAATAATTTTTATGAAATTGGGCAGAAACCGTTCCGCAATTTCAACATTGACGACATTTAAAATTTAAAAATTTTTGCGTTTAATCGGTGCGTAATTCGTAACGTAAAATTTTTTCAATGCTCATTACGAATTACGCATTGCGCATTACGCATTGAAACAAGGAGGTCTCAAATGTTTCACACAACTTTTTACTTAAGGCGTTTACATTCGCTTTGTGGTCTGGTTGTTTTAGGATTTTTTATCATTGAACATATGATAACAAACTCCGTAGCAATGGCAGGACCTGCAATTTTTAATCAAGTCATGGGAATGGTCGCAGAAATTCCCAAGCCAGTTTTCTACGCCATTGAAATCGGTATGTACGCAATACCGATTCTGTTTCACGGCATTTATGGTATTTACATTGCAATGCAGGCGAAAAATAATCCGCAAAATTACGGCTACCTGCGCAACTGGAATTTTACCCTTCAACGTTGGACGGCGTGGTTTTTAGTAGTCTTCCTTATCTGGCACGTCGGCTATCTTCGCATTTACATTAAAGGTATGACGGGTACGCCAATTTCATTTGAACTTCTTCAAAATATGTTCCAAAATCCAATTGTAACCGTACTTTACGTTTTGGGAATGTGGGCGGCAATTTTCCACTTCTGCAACGGTATCACAACTTTCTGCATGACGTGGGGCATTACAAAAGGTCCGCGTGCGCAAAATGTTATCAGCCTCATCAGCATGGGACTTTGCGCGGTACTTTGTCTCGTAACTGTAGCGTTTATGTCAAGTTACTTCCTTTACTAAGCGGGGGTGAAATTTAGAATGGCGAAAGATTTTAGCAAGAAAAAAATTGCTATCGTAGGCGGCGGCATTTCAGGCTTGCTGGCAACAATTAAAGTTTGTGAACTCGGCGGCGAAGTTGATTTATTTTCCTACTGTCCAGTAAAACGTTCTCACTCCCTCTGTGCGCAGGGCGGCATTAATGCTTGTATGGATACGAAGGGCGAACATGACAGCATTTATGAACACTTCGACGATACTGTTTACGGCGGCGACTTTTTAGCAGACCAAATTGCAGTTAAAGGTATGGTTGAAGCCGCGCCTAAACTTATTAAAATGTTTGACAGAATGGGCGTACCTTTCACCCGTACTGCTGAAGGTGTACTCGACCTTCGCAACTTCGGCGGACAGAAACATAAACGTACTTGCTTTGCTGGTTCGACGACTGGTCAACAAATTTTATATGCACTTGACGAACAAGTTAGACGTTGGGAAACTAAAGGACTTGTCCATAAATATGAATTTTGGGAATTTGTCAAGATTATTAAAAATAAAGAGGGCGTTTGTCGCGGACTCGTAGCGCAAAGTATGAATTCAATGGAAGTTCGCGCATTCCGCGCAGATACAGTTATCCTTGCAACTGGTGGACCTGGTCAAGTATTCGGACGTTGTACCGCGTCGACAATTTGTAACGGTTCAGCCGTTTCCGCCGTCTATCAACAAGGCGCTGAAATTGCTAACCCTGAATTTATACAGATTCATCCAACGGCAATTCCTGGCTCTGATAAAAATCGTTTAATGTCGGAAGCTTGTCGTGGTGAAGGCGGGCGCGTTTGGGTCTACAAAGACGGTAAGCCCTGGTACTTCTTGGAAGAAATGTACCCAGCTTACGGAAATTTAGTACCGCGTGACGTTGCAAGCCGCGCTATCTTCAAAGTTTGCGTACATATGGGCTTAGGTATTAACGGCGAAAATCGCGTTTACCTTGACTTGTCACATATTGACAGCGGCTATTTGGAAAGAAAACTCGGCGGCATTTTGGAAATGTATTCTGAATTTGTCGGACAAGACCCGCGCAAAGTTCCAATGGAAATTTTCCCGTCCGTCCACTACTCAATGGGCGGAATTTGGGTTGATAGACTTCACAATACAAATATTCCTGGACTTATGGCAAGCGGTGAATGCGATTATCAATATCACGGCGCTAACCGTCTCGGCGCTAACTCCCTTTTAAGCGCGGCGTATTCAGGCACTGTTTCTGGTCCAGAGGCAATGCGTTGGGCGAAAGAAGGCAAAAAAGGTTCTGAACTTACTGACGCTGATTTAGAAGCGGCAAGATTGGAAGTTCAAAACGAATACGATAAAATTTTGCAGATGAACGGTTCGGAAAATGCTCACCAACTTCATCACGAAATGGGCGACCTTATGTACGAATACGTTGCGATTGAACGCGATAACAATGGACTTGATAAAGGGCTTGAAGGTCTGAAAAAAATTCTTAAGCGTTGGGATAATATCGGCATTAGCGACCATTCAAAAGTTGCGAATCAAGAGGCAATGTTTGTCCGTCAACTGCGCAATATGATTCTTTACGCAATGGCTATCACGAAGTCTGCACGTATGCGCGACGAATCACGCGGCGCACATGCTAAAATTGTTTTGGAAAATGGCAAGCGTAAACTGGATAAAGACGGCGAATTGGTATTTATGGGGCGCGATGATGAAAAATTTATGCGCGTGACAATCGTTAATTACGATCCAAAAACTGAAGAGCCGATTATAAGTTATCGTGACTTCGACCATTCGCTGATTCCGCCGCGTCTTCGCAGTTATAAGTAACTAGTAACTAGCTACTAGCCACTAGCAACTATGAAGGGAGTTTTTTTAATGGCTGATAAAAAAGTCAGATTTATTATAGAGCGGCAAGACGGTCCAGACGAAAAGCCTTACAATCAGGAATTTGATGTTGACTACCGTCCCGGACTTAACGTCGTTGCGTCATTAATGGAGATTCAGAAAAATCCTGTTACTGTAGAAGGAAAAAGAGTTCCGCCTGTTACGTGGGAATGCAACTGCTTGGAAAAAGTTTGCGGCGCTTGCATGATGGTTATCAATGGCAGAGCGCGTCAAGCTTGTTGTGCGCTTATCGACGAACTTAAACAACCGATTCACTTGCAACCTGCGCGGACTTTCCCTGTAATTCGTGACTTGCTGGTTGACCGTCAAATTATGTTCGACAATCTCAAAAAAATTCAAGGTTGGGTTGAAATTGACGGTTCATGGGAAGTTACTAACGCGCCTATTCAAAATCCGTATACCGCGCAGTTGACCTATAAACTTTCGCAGTGCATGACTTGCGGCTGTTGCCTTGAGGCTTGCCCGAATGTCAATTACAGCTACTTGGGCATTGAGGGTTTACGCGAAAAGAAAGAGGAAGTTACTGCCGATTTTATGGGCGCATCGCCAGTTGCTCAAGCGTATCTTTTCAATTTAAATCCCGTCGGAAAATTTGACGCGCCTAAACGTTTGAATGCGTTAATGGAAAAAGGCGGCATTACAAGTTGCGGCAATTCTCAAAACTGCGCGGCTGTCTGTCCAAAATCTTTACCGCTTTTAGACGTATTAGCGCAAGTCAATCGTGATGTCAATGTTCAAGCGCTGAAAAATATGTTTAACTTCTAGACAATAAAAATTTTAGCAAAAAAAATTCCGTCTGACTTTTCGTCGGACGGATTTTTTATTTGTGTCAAAAAATTTTCTATCTCTGTTCTAATTGTGTTAAATATTCCTTAAAATTTTTCGCCATATCCTGAAAATAAATCAAACGATTTATCCAAATTTCTGGATGCACCACCTCATCAAATAAGTGCGACGGATACACCCTTAATCCTCCAAAGAGGAGCGGGCTAATGTCTGCTAATATATATTGCTCGCAAGGGTAGTAATTCTTCGCCAAAGTTATCCTGCGGTTTTTACCCCTCAGGACTGTTTAACCATAAATTGTAGAGCGGCAGATTAGAATTTACCGATAACGCGCCGTGAAAGTGGGGAGGAAACGGCGCAAAAAACATTTGCAAATATATTTAAAGAAAAATTTTTGATTAGAGGTGAAAAATAAAAATCAGCCGGCAAAAGTTGATAATCAGCGGCACTCTAGCGTAGTACAGACTAATCGTCCTTTGAAGTAGACCTTTATTCGTGGGGAGTATGTCAATCAACGTCAACTATTTTATTAG
>CAMJAZ010000174.1 GCA_946403735.1 uncultured Selenomonadales bacterium | reverse complement strand
TTAACTTGTACAGATTTTTTTCTGCCAGACATTACAGGAATATTTTTAACCACTTCATCAGCCTTGACAAGCTTTTCAAACTTCACATTGTTAAAGCCGTAGTCAAGCAACAAAATTGAATCGTTCCACATATATTCGCTGTCCAACACGACGGAAATAATTTGTATGCCGTCACGTTTTGCCGCGCTTATAAGACAACGTCCCGCCTTGTCGGTGTAGCCCGTCTTAATGCCATTGCCGCCGCGATAAAGCCATAACATTTGATTTTCACTGCGAAGAATTTTTGGAAAGTCATGTATCCAGCCGTAGGAAACTTCCTTAGCCGTGACGATATTTTCAAACTCGGCAAGTTTATAACCATAAGCGGCAAGTATCGCTAAATCGTGCGCCGTCGTGTAATGGTTATCGTCGGGCAAGCCGTGCGGATTTGTGAAGTGCGTATTTTTAGCGCCAAGTTCAGCGGCTCTTTTATTCATATGCTCGGCGAATTGGTAGACAGTGCCGTCAAGATGTTCAGCAATGGCAATAGCGGCGTCGTTGCCAGAAACCATTATCATACCGTACAGCAACTCGCGCAGAGGAATATTTTCGCCAGCGTTAAGCCAAAGTGTTGAACCTTCCGCGCCGTCGGCATTTGGACCAACTGTAACAATTTCATCCATTCTGCCAGATTCAAGCGCCATTATCAAAGTCATCATCTTTGTTGTACTTGCAGGGAACATTCTTTGTTCGGCGTTGCGCGAATAAATGACGTGACCTGTTGACGCTTCAATAACAATCGCTGAAGTTGCCGTGACGTTAGGCAATGCATCGCCAGGCGGTACTGGTCGTGAACCTTGAATAAGTGGTACGGAATAATTTGGATTCAAGCCAGAATTTTCAGAAGTCAGCGTCGTGACGGGTTGACTAGTCTGCGGAATTTCGCTAACGGCTTGATATTCGTTTATAGCCTCCGCCTTCGACGCGACAAGCAACGCTAGAGTGATGCCTAGAAAAATTTTTATAAACTTCAATATACTTCACCTTTCAAAAATTCTTCATTCTTAATTCTTAATTAAAAAAAACTCCCGCCGAAAAGATTTGACTACGGCGGGAAAAATATTTTCGCATAAAAAATTATTAGCCCTGCAAACGTTTAACAAAAACTTCTTCCCTTTCAGGATGTCCAAAGAAAAAGCCTTGAATTTGATCCGCGTCGCATTCGTCGCGCAGATAAATATACGCGCCTTCTTCCTCAACGCCTTCGATACAAACTTCCATTCCGATTGAATGACAAAGCATTATAGTATACTTAACTAAATTTCTGTCAAACTGGCTCGTCAAAAGATCTTGAACGAACATTCTATCAATCTTAATTATGTTGCAGGTGAAATTTTTCAGAAAGCCTAATGACGAATAGCCCGTACCAAAATCGTCCATAGCAATTTTAATTCCAAGTTCATGAAATTCCGCGAACTGCTTATTGACAAATTCCCAATCGTAGACGCTCTGACTTTCCGTAAGTTCAAACGTTAAAGTATGCGGGTCAATATGGTGGCGCTCCACGCAATCTTTAACGAACGGGTAAAACATTCTTTCTTCAAGTTGGTACAGCGAAATATTTATACTCATCTGAAAATCGGGCTTGTACTCTTGCCACTTTTTCGCCGTGATAATTGCATTTTCAATAATCCAGTGTCCAACAGGAATAATCATTCGCGATTTTTCAAGCATAGGAATAAACTGCATTGGCGCAACAACGCTACCGTCTTTGTCGTACCAACGCAATAAAGCTTCAGCGCCGATTAAGCTACCGTCTTTAGCGTTGACTTGCGGCTGATAGCAAAGGAAAAAATCTTCACAGCCACGCGCAATGCTATTCTGCATAAGGTTTTGCATACCAATATCATAGCGCCAGCGGTCGTAAGTTTCCTTTTCAAAGAAACAAATTTGGTCTCTACCTTTTTGACGGGCAATTTCTAATGCCACTTCTGCGTAACGAATTAAAGTTATGTAGTCGCGGGCGTCTTGAGGATAGAAACAGGCGCCAGCTGATGCGGTACAGTAAATAGTATCTTCGACGTTACGAATTTCACGCATACAAAGTTGAACGCTTGAAAAAATTATTTCGACTTCTTCGGGCATGGCGTCAGGCATAAACATTCCGAAAAGATAACTGTTAATCTTGAAAAGTTTAATATCGGGCGGTAAAACGTTAGTTATATTCTGCGCGATTTGTCGTAAAGCCGCATCGCCGAAATGGTGTCCGTAAGTTTCATTAATTACGTTGAAGTTGTCAAGCCCAATTACTACAACCGCGCCGTGATGCGTTTCGTCGGACAGTTCAACTTCCAATTCATTGTAAAACGAAGTGCGATTTAAAAGCCCCGTGACAAAATCTGCTTTAACTTCAATGTCCATACGCGAAATGACGCCAGATAAAAATTCCCTTTCGCCATACTCATTCATACAGGGGGACAATCTAAGATTTACCCAGCCATATTCGCCGTTAATTCGCAGTAAACGAAATTCACAGGTGATAGACTCAAAGTCGCCTTCATCAAGCGCCGTTTTCATCGCCTCTTCATAAGTTTCCCTATCTTCAGCGTGTATGAACGGTATCAGCAATTCGCTAACGTCATCGACAACGTTGGACGGAAAATCAAAGTCAGTTATGAAGTTGTCCGAAATTAAAATTTTATTCGTCTCATAATCCACGACGAACAAATAATCTTCGGTAGAATTTTGCAGGGCGCTGAAGTAATCTTTTATCTTATTAAGCGGAGAATTTTCCGCTACTTGTGGGAGGTCATTTACACTCATTCGCCATCTTCCTTCTAAAAAATTTCCGCGCTAATATACCCAGCTTATTTTTTCAATTCGACGCGCCTTTTTAAAGTTCCTGCAAAATTTTTTCAGATTTTTATCAGATTGAATTTTTGTTCTAATCTACATTCTTATTAAAATGTAATTTAAATTTGTTTGACTAACGATTTACGCTGTACTATTATTTTTTACAAATGGCATTGAGTGTTCAAAGTGAAAGTGTGGTAATTATGGAAAATTTTATTTCAAAATTTGGTTTAACTATTCTTTGTCTCCTAGTAATTGCTATATGGGGTTGGAATGCAAGCAAAAAATTTAAAGTTGCTGTCGCTGAAAATCCTTTTGGCGATTATGAGCAACCACAAACTGCATCCATTTTAGGTGTTCTAGGAACTTTTTTAGGAATTAGCGTTGGACTAATAAATTTTAATCCCGCGCCTGACGCAATGCAACAAAGTGTAATAAATCTTTTAGGCGGAATGACTACGGCGTTTTTTACTTCAATATTCGGTATGGGAATTTCGCTGTATTTAAAAAATTATCAAGCCAATGCACAAAAAAATTTTCACGGTGTCAAACAAGAATCAAACATTGCGGATTTGATAAAATATCTTGAAAAATCTGATGCTGAAAAATTGAATTCGCTAAAAAATTTGATTGTCGGCGAAGAAGATACAAATATTGTCCATGAGTTTAGAAATTTTAGCGAAACTTTGGCGAAAAGTAATTCTCAAGCTTTAATCGACGCACTTAACGACGCAATGAAAGATTTCAATCAAAAATTAACGGAACAATTTGGAGAAAACTTTAAACAGTTTAATATTGCGGTCGGTCGTCTTTTGGAGTGGCAGGAAAATTACAAAACGATCATTGAACAGATTACGCAAAATTTGCAGACGACAGTTGAAGGCATTGACGCCGTAAAAATTTCCGTCGAACAAATTGAAAAATCCGCCGCCTCAATGACTGAAAGTAGCAACCAAATTCAAAATTTAATTTTAACGGCTAATTTTTATGAACAAAAACTTGAAAAAGTTTTAGCAGAAGTTCAAGCTCTTGGCGAAAGTTCAAAATCAGCTATTCCTAATCTGCTGGACTTTATGAAAATTTCTTATGACGAAATGAAAATCTACACCGAGCAGGCGACGGCAAATATAAATTCTCATGTAAATTCCGTTACAAACAATTTGAAAGACAAAGTGGAAATTACTATAAGTCAAACAAATATGATGACACGGCAATTTATGAACGTCAACAATTCGGCTTTAAATAAATTTACAAGTACGACAGACCAAAACTATAGCGTCAATGCAAAAGTTGTCTGCGGAACTGCGCGACGAATCGGCTAGAATAATTTCAGAAACAAATTCAAAAATGAATCAGCTAATGACGACGAACGATGCAAATTTGAAAAAATCGCTTGAAACACTTGGTAGAGCTATGCTGAAAATTTCTGATAAATTTGTAGAAGATTATATGCCGCTTGTCAATGAATTGAAAAAAATTATTGAGATAGCTAAACAAGTCAGACTACCTGCAAGAGGTGATACTCTGTTTTGAAGAAAAATTTTAACCATTGGATGTCAATTTCAGACATTATGTCTGGCTTGATGATAGTTTTTATGTTCATTGCCGTTGCGTTTATAATGCAAGTACAAAATGAACAGCGGCAGAAAAACGAAATGATTTACAATTACGCCGTCATCAAGAAAAAAATTTATTCGGCGTTGCTTGACGAATTTAAAGACGATTTGCCGAAATGGAACGCGGAACTTGAAGAAAAAACTTTAACTTTCAGATTCAAAGAGCCAGATATTTTATTCAGCGTCGGTTCAGATTTATTGACGCCAAAATTTCAAGAAATTTTAAATGATTTTCTGCCGCGATATATAAAGGTAATTTCTCAAGATGAATTTAAAAATTACGTCGAAGAAATTAGAATTGAAGGACATACAGATCCATTTTGGGGTGGCGCAAAGACTCGGCAACAAGAATATTTAAACAATATGGCGCTTTCTCAATCGCGAACCCGCGCAGTTTTGAGTTACGCATTGAACACTCCCACCGCCTATAGAGGCGGGGGATTCTTGAAAAGTTTGGTTATTCAACCCTTATTCTC
>CAMJAZ010000173.1 GCA_946403735.1 uncultured Selenomonadales bacterium | reverse complement strand
TTCCAAAATTTTCACGTGTTCAAGCGCCGATTCTACTAGACCTTCAGCCGTCACGCCGCCGAATTTCTGTAAAATCTTTCGACTAAGTGAACCAGCATTAACGCCGATTCGTATCGGTATTTTTTTATCTTTAGCCGCCGCTACAACTTCGCGAACATGAGCCGCGCCGCCGATATTGCCAGGATTCAGCCGTAATGCCGCGACGCCTTGATTTATCGATTCAAGCGCCAATTTGTAGTCAAAGTGAATGTCCGCGATAATCGGTACGTCAACAGCTGAAATTATTCCGCGCAGATTTTTAGCCGCGTCCATATCGGGGACGGCAACACGTACAATGTCACAGCCCGCCGCTTTAAGTTGCTGAATTTGTTCGACGGTCGATTCAACGTCACTAGTTTTAGTGTTCGTCATAGATTGAACGCTGATAGGAGCACCGCCGCCGATTTTCACATTGCCAACGGAAATTTGCCGCGTAATTTTTCTTTCAAACATTGCGAATACCTTTTTAGTGAGTAGTGAGTAGTTAAAATACTACTAGGTGGTGCTGAATAAATAGGAAAGCTAAAAATAAAGGTAACAAGGGGCATTTCCCAGCGCCACTGCAAAGTTGGATAGAAGGGGGCGCGCAAGGACGCGCGCCCGTCCGCACAAACGACGTGATGTCGTTTCTGCGGACATGTTTTCTTTTGCTACTTTTCTTTTGCGCCAAAAGAAAAGTAGTTTATCATAAAAAAAATTATTCAACACGCACTAACTACTAACTACTGACTACTTACTACTATCTACTTACTAAATTTATTGCTGATAAAAATTCTTCGCGGGTGACGCCATAAGAATTTAACCGCTTGACGAAAGTTTTCACATTGCCGTAACCAATGCCAAGTATCGCGCCGACTTTATCGCGAAGTTGTGAACTGTTCAAGCCGCCAGCTAACCCATAGTTTACCATTTCAGCCGCTGTAAATTCTTCACGCGGATTCATTTCAGCCGTCCGAACTTTTGAAAGAGCAATTCTGATTGATTCTGGTGACGCCTGCTCAATACCAATGTCATCATTTGCCGTAGCCTCAATTCGCGGTACGTAAGCATGCTTAGCATTGGGAAATTTTTGCGTCAAAAAGCGTCTAATACGTTCGCCCGCAGGATCGGGATCAGTCAAAATAATTATCCCGCGCTTTTCGTACGCCGCAGAAATATTTGCCAACGTCCGCCGATTCAACGTAAAGCCGCCAGTTATTATGCAATCAGCGTCGACAGCTTTATTTATCGCGGCAACGTCCATTTTCCCTTCGACAATTAAAACTTCTTTTAACATAGCGTTTAAAATTTAGCTGACAACTTTTTTGACGTTGCTTTTTATATGAAGTTCACGCAGTTGCTTTTCATCAACTTCACTGGGCGCGTGGCTCATTGGGTCGATAGCACTTTGAGTTTTCGGGAAAGCGATAACGTCGCGAATAGATTTTCTTTGCGCCATTAACATAACAAGGCGGTCAAGTCCAAATGCAATTCCGCCGTGAGGTGGCGTACCGTATTCAAAGGCGTCCATTAAAAAGCCGAACTTAGCGCGTGCTTCATCTTTCGTCAAGCCGATAGCTTCAAAGACTTTTTCCTGCAAATCACTTTGATAAATTCGCAAACTGCCGCCACCAACTTCAACGCCATTCAAAACTATATCGTACGCATTAGCTTTAACTTTTTCAGGCGCTGTCAACAAAAATTCTACGTCTTCTTCACGCGGCGAAGTGAACGGGTGGTGCATTGCCTTATAGCGTTTATCTTCCTCGACATATTCAAACATCGGAAAGTCGACAATCCACAAGAAACAAAGTTTATTTGCGTCAATCAAATTCCTACGACGCGCCATTTCTAAACGAAGTTCACCAAGCGCTTGTGCAACCACTGACGCTTTATCGCCGACGACTAAAAGTAAATCGCCTGTCTTAGCGCCCGTCGCCTGTTTAATCTGCTCGAAAGTTTCTTCACTGTAAAATTTTTTAAACGGAGATTTAATTCCCTCTTCGGTGTACTGAATCCACGCTAAACCTTTCGCGCCATAAGTTTTCACATACTCAACAAGTCCGTCTAATTCTTTACGCGGAATGTTGGCGTAACCTTCGACGTTGATAACTTTAATTTGCCCGCCGCTTTCTAACACGCTGGAAAAAACTTTGAAGTCACTGCCTTTCACGTACTCGGAAATATCTTGCAGTTCCATACCGAAACGTAAATCAGGCTTATCAGTGCCGAATCTGTCCATTGCCTCATCCCAACTCATACGTTGAAACGGCGTTGCAATTTTTACGTCCAGCGTTGACTCAAAAATATTTTTAATCAAGCCTTCCATCAAATTTATAATGTCATCTTGATTCAAAAATGATGTTTCAATATCAAGTTGCGTAAATTCAGGTTGACGGTCAGCGCGTAAATCTTCATCGCGGAAACAGCGTACAATCTGAAAATATTTTTCAAAGCCAGAAACCATTAACAGTTGCTTAAAAATTTGCGGAGATTGTGGGAGCGCGTAGAATTGACCAGGATTTAATCTGCTGGGTACAAGAAAGTCCCGCGCACCTTCAGGCGTACTACGACAAAGCATTGGCGTTTCAATTTCCAAAAAGCCGTTAGCGTCAAGATAATCACGCATAATTTTTGTGACGCGGTGACGGAGCATAATATTTTTTTGCATTTCGGGGCGGCGCAAATCCAAATAGCGGTAGCGTAAACGTACATTTTCATCAACGTCAATTCCGTCTTGAATGTAAAACGGCGGCGTCTTAGCCTTATTCAAAATTCTAAGTTCGTTTACGACAATTTCAACTTCGCCAGTCGCCATTTTGGGATTGACAGTTTCAGCACTACGCGCACGAACTTTGCCGCGAACGCCGATAACAAATTCATTGCGTAAAGTTTCCGCCTTGTCAAAAGATTTTTCGCCAATTTCTGATTCGTCGAAGACAATTTGAACAATGCCGCTACGGTCGCGCATATCCACGAAAATTAAGCCGCCGTGATCTCTCCTGCGCGATACCCAGCCAGCAAGTTGAACTTCTTGCCCTTCATCAATCTTTCTAATTTCGCCGCAATTTCTGTTACGTTCCAAGCCTTTGAGTGTTTCCAAAATTTTTTCCTCCATTTAGGTCGTGTTGATTAATTTTTATTTTAATAAACTACTTTTCTTTTGGCGCAAAAGAAAAGTAGCAAAAGAAAACATTGCGGCATTTGTGCGCCTCGCGTTTTACGTTTTAGCAGTTAAACGTTACACCGCGTCCATTTGCGCCAATATCTCAACTTTTCACCAGGCGCTGGGAAATGCCGCGAAATTCCTTGATTCTCAATTTATAAATAGCCCATTAAATCTGCAACTTAAAAAAAGCAGGATAATGAAAATTTAAATAGAATAATATTTTTTAAGTTTTTTTAAAAGTTGGAGGTTATTTTTGTATGAAGGAATACGCAAGCGAATTCATCAGAAATGTTGCTGTTGTCGGACACGGTAAAACGGGTAAGACCAGCATTCTTGACGCATGCATTTTTAATAGCGGCGCAGCTAAACGTCTTGGCAAAGTTGATGACGGTACTAGTTTGCTTGACTACGAAGCCGAAGAAACTAAACGCAAAATGACTATCGGTGACTCCCTCGCCGTCACGGAATGGAAAAATCATAAAATTAATTTCATCGATACGCCTGGCTATCCTGATTTCGTTGCAGAAGTTCAAGGCGCACTTGCCGCCGCTGATTCCGCGTTGATAATCGTTGCCGCTAATGCTGGCGTCGAAGTTGAAACCGAAAAAGCGTGGACACTTGCCGAAAATTTGAACTTGCCGCGTGCATTTTTCATCAACAAAATGGATCGCGAACATGCTGACTTCCATAAATCTTTGGAACAACTTCGTGAAAAATTTGGAAACAGCGTTGTACCAGTTCAAATTCCTAATGGCAAGGAAAGTTCATTCAAAGGCGTTGTTGATTTAATCACATCTTACGCTAAACTTGGCGAAACTGTTAAAAATGAAATTCCAGCTGAACTTGAAGATGAAGTCGAAGAAGCGCGTATGGAAATGCTTGACATTGTTGCAGAGTTCAACGATGAGCTTATGGAAAAATATTTGGAAGGCGATACTGACGACCTTGACGAAAAAGAAATTTCCGAAGCGCTTGCCGAAGGTATCAAGCAAGCTAAAGTTTTCCCTGTCTTCGTCGGTTCAGCCGCGCAAAACGTCGGTATTGACAAACTTTTAAACAGCGTTGTAGAATATATGCCAGCGCCTGATTACAAAGTTTTCAGCGGCGTCAATCCAAACAACGATGAAACTGTTGAACGCAAAGTTAGTGACGCATTCAGCGCACAAATTTTCAAAACGCTGGTTGACCCATTCGTTGGGCGTATGTCATACATTCGCGTATTTTCTGGCGATATGAAAGGCGACGCGACGTACCAACTTTACGGCGACGGTTACGAAGGACAGGAACGTATTAGCGGCATTTTCACTATGCAAGGTAAAAAGCAAATTCCTATGGACGTTGCCCATGCTGGTGATATTGTCGTCACGTCAAAACTTTCTGCTGCAAAAACTTGCGATACACTTTGCGAAAAGTCTGCGCCGATTAAATATCCGCGCGTGAATTATCCTGAACCTATGCTGGCAATGTCCGTGACTTCAATTAAAAAAGGCGAAGAAGATAAAGTCATTACGGCGATTCGGCGTCAACAGGACGAAGATCCAACTATTAAGCTTGTCAAGAATCAAGAGACTAGACAAACTATTTTGTACGGCATTGGTGAACTTCATCTCGATATTCTTAGCGATAAAATTCAGCGGAAATTTGGCGTACAAATGGCGTTTGGCGAACCGCGCGTTGCTTATCGTGAAACAATTCGTGAAAAAGTTGAAGTTCAAGGTAAACACAAGAAACAGTCGGGCGGTCACGG
>CAMJAZ010000172.1 GCA_946403735.1 uncultured Selenomonadales bacterium | reverse complement strand
TTAAAAAACTTTCGCCGCCAAATGAACTTGTACCCGACGTTGTGGCAGTACGCGAAGAAATTGAAAAAATTCGTGACGACGCTTTACAGCTGGAAAAATCTTTGCTGGCGATAGACAATCTTGCACGGCTTGCCGATTTAAACGCAGTTCAACGCCCGCCGATTGAATTGGTGGAGTCAACTTTAAATCAAAAAATTGCTCGCGTATTCGACCAAGTAGAATTTTTCATCCTGCAGGAAGATTTTGTACGAAGTGCTTGCGCCGCGTTGAATACGAAGTTTGAATTTGAAGGCGAATATTTAAAACAGTTCCAAATTAAAGACCGCGTCGCGCAGAAAATTCTTGTCAATCTGATTCGCTACGTGAAGGCGGGTCATCTACAGCAACGGCAAGAAATTAACACTCCTATTGCGGCGGAATTTGTTTTGGAGCATTTGCAAAATTACCGTCACGAATTGGCTAGCTTGTATGAAGGAAAAAATATTGAACCGACTGACGAAGAAATTTTTGTGAAAGTTCAACGTCTGCAAAAAAATTTGGAGGAAGTCACGCCCAAAATTAAAAATGAAGATGATCGCAATTACGTACTGAATTTGACAAGCTTTTTCAGCTAAAAAATTTATCGTGGACTTTTTAAACCTTATCGCGTTGTGTTATAATGCCAATACGTAATGAAACCTACAAGCTACAGGCTACTTGCTACCAGCTAAAATGGAGGTGATTTTTATGGATAGCTACAATGTTCAACTTCACTGGGACGATGAAGCTAAAGTTTGGTGGACTTCGTCGGAAGATATACCTGGACTTTTAGTAGAAGCAGATGACATTGACGAAGTGGTTAAAGAAGCTTGCCTTGCAGCGTCGTTGCTTGTTGAAATGGACGGTGTCGAAAAACGCGGTAAATTAAACTTTCTTTATCAACGCGAGGCAAAGGTGATTTACGAATAATGGCTGAATATGAAAAGAAAGTTCGCGAAATTTTAACTCAAAATGGTTGTACTTTCATTCGTCACGGAAAAGGTAGCCACGATGTTTGGAAAAGTCCGTTTGCTGAAAAACCTTTTGTAGTTGCGAAAAAAATT
Organism: uncultured Selenomonadales bacterium; assembly: GCA_946403735.1. Taxonomy (GTDB): domain Bacteria; phylum Bacillota; class Negativicutes; order Selenomonadales; family Selenomonadaceae; genus Quinella. The sequence goes on along the minus strand of CAMJAZ010000172.1, from coordinate 3,865 downwards.
AAATCTCGTCATATGGCAAATGTGATTCTTAAGCAGAGCGGCATTGACTATCGCTTTTAAAATTTTCATTTTAGATAATGCATAAAAAATTTTTAATACCTAAAAAATAAATGGAGGTTGTAAAATGAAAACTGTTGATTATATTCGTAGCCTTAGCCTGCAAGTCATCGATATGGACGGCTTGCCTTTCACGTATCGCGCCGAAACGTCGGACGAAATTGTAGCCGATTTGATTTTTAAGCAGGGCAAGTACGTTTTGCCGTTGCCGAAAGATTTTCAACCCAAAGTTATCATTGACTGCGGCAGTAACATAGGCTATAGTACGCTTTTCTTCGCAAATGTTTATCCTGACGCGCAGGTTTATTCCATTGAGCCTGAAAAAAATAATTTCAAGTTCCTTCGTTTCAACACGATTTTCTACGATAATATTCACGTGATTAATTCGGCAATTTGGGACAAAGAAACTTTTGCACGCTTGGAAGGTAACGAATTAGGCGATATGGGCTATATGACTGTTGAGACTGGCGAAGATGATAAAGACGCTTTCAAGACGACGACACTTTCAAAAATTGTAGCCGACAACGCCATTGAAAAAATTGACTTTATAAAGATTGACATTGAAGGTTCTGAAAAAGAAGTTTTCAGCGCAGAAAATGTTGATGAATGGCTTTCCAAAGTTCAAGTTATGGCTATCGTACTTCATGACGAAATGAGAGCTGGCGCGTCATACGCATTTTTCAAGGCAATTTCTAAATATCGCTGGAAATTCTCAACGCGCGGCGACGTTTTACTTTTCATTCGTGACGAAGAAAATCAAGCTGCTCCTCAACAAGAAAATAATAATCACGAAGAAAATCATTTTGAAGGCTAATTTTACGGATTAAAAATTTCTTTTGCATACACAATACAAAAATGAAAAAGAATAATGAAGACAAAAGTTTTTCTACGGGTGAAATTTTCAAGCTACGGGCGCTCGTAGAATTTTTTTTAATCGCCTGCGTTATTGCCGCTTTAAGTTTTTTAGGCTATTGGAAAATGAACTCAATGTTGACGGAGGCGCTGGAAAATTCCGTTGAAAGAAGTGTTCGTACAATCGCCTACGCACTTAATCGCCAAATAAATTTGGAAGTTATCTATTTAAAAAATCAAGCAATGAAAATTGAAAATGGCAATATTGATGCACGCGATCTTATGATTTTGCTCGATAATATAAGCGGAAATCGTGCAGGGATAATTTCGTCCAATGGGCGAGTTATTCTTGGTAAAATTCCGCCTGAAAATATTTTGGACGCTTGCAACGAAGTTTTCGACGGTAAAACAATAGTCAAATACCTGCGCGGCATAGGGTTAGTTTTCGCAGTACCTTTGAACTATAACGGAGATAACTGCGTTTTATTCAACTACTATAATGACACTTCCGTCCGCGAACATTTTAAAACGATAAGCTACAACGGCGATGGTACAGTAATTTTTCTTAATGACAAATATAATTGGACAGTCATTGCAGAAGGCATTCCGCCGCTAATTAATACTCATCCCGATATGGACGCCGCGTGGAATAAGTTATTTGAAAATATTGGTTACAATCCCGAAGATGATACCATAGAAAAAGAAAGTAGCGCAATTTGCTATCGTTTCCAAGATAAGCCCTACTTCGTCTACCTTGCGAACGTTTCAAAAAAATATCATTTTTCAATTTCTGGCTACGTACCGTTTCAATCTGTTGCTATCGGCTTTCAAACTATGTACACGGGCTTAATAATCGTCATTAGCTTAATCGTACTCGTGATTATTATGGTGGGGCGGACGCTTTATAAATCCAGCGAAAATAAATTTCTCAAGCAGGAAAATTATTTGGCATTGCAAGCAGCGAAAAATAAAAGTGACTTCCTTTCCAATATGAGCCACGAAATTCGTACGCCGATTAACGCCATTTTGGGTATGGACGAAATGATTTTGCGTGAATCCAAAGACAAAAATATTTTGGAGTACGCAGAAAATTTACGTAGCGCTGGAAATTCGCTTTTAAGTATCGTTAATGACATTTTGGACTTCAGCAAAATTGAGGCGGGCAAAATGGAAATTATCCCCGTCGAATACGCGCTTAGTTCCGTTTTAAACGATTTAGTCAATATGATTAAGCCCCGCGCAGATAAAAAGGGGTTGCAACTAATCACGAAGGCTGATGAAAAAATTCCTAGCGTACTTTTCGGCGACGAAATTAGAATCAAACAAGTTGTCACGAATATTTTAACAAACGCCGTTAAGTACACGGAAAAAGGTACGGTGACTTTGTCAGTTGACTTTGAACAGCGTGATGAAAATTCCATTTGGCTGAAATTCAGCGTTGCAGATACGGGCATCGGCATTAAGGAAGAAGATATTTCAAAACTTTTCAGCGCCTTTGAACGTATTGAGGAGAAACGCAACCGCACCATTGAAGGTACTGGATTGGGTATGAACATCACCCAGCAACTTTTAGCGATGATGAATAGCAAGCTTGAAGTTGCTAGCGTTTACGGCGAAGGTTCAACATTTTCTTTCAAAGTTGCGCAAAAGATTATCAACGCCGAGCCAATGGGCGATTTTGCAGAGGCGTTTAAAAATTTGGGTCACGAAGAATATCACGAAAAATTCATTGCGCCTGACGCAAAAATTTTAGTCGTCGACGATACGGCAATGAATTTAACCGTTGTCAAAGGTCTGCTTAAACAAACTAAAATTCAAATCGACACGGCGGAGAGCGGCTACGATACTTTAAAAATGGTTGCCGCGAAACATTACGACGTAATTTTCCTTGATCACCGTATGCCTGGTATGGACGGCATTGAAACGTTGCAGAAGATGAAAAAACTTCCCGACAATCAATGCGCTGATTCACCTGTAATTTCGCTGACTGCAAATGCGATTAGCGGAGCGCGTGAACAGTACATTGCTGCTGGCTTTCAAGATTATCTTACAAAGCCAATTAACAGTTCAGCGCTTGAAAGTTTGTTGATAAAATATTTGCCGCCTGAACTTGTAAAAATTTCTGATGAAACAACTGATGAAACAGTTGATGAAAGTTCAATGTTGCCTGACTGGCTGAAAAATCTTGACGGCATTAACTCAACTGCTGGCGTCGAACATTGTGGCGGCGTTGATTCGTACGTCGACGCGCTAACCGTCTTTGCAAACGCCGTAAATTCTGGCGCTGATGAAATTCAAAATTACTTTGATTCTGCCGATTGGAAAAATTACACCGTCAAAGTTCACGCATTGAAAAGTTCTGCGCGGGTTATTGGTGCAAATGAACTTAGCGAACGTGCCAAACGTTTGGAAGACGCTGGCAACGCTGGCTACGTCGACGAAATTAAAAAAGATACGCCCGAACTTTTAAAACTTTATCGGACGTATGCTGAAAAACTTTCGCCGCTTATTCAAGTTGAAGTGGACGACGATAGCAAGCCGCTGATTGAACCTGACGCATTGGCGGAAGCTTATGAAACGTTAAAGGAAGTTGCACAAACTTTCGACTACGACACGCTGAATTTTGTTATACAATCTTTAGATGAATATCGCTTGCCTGACGTTGAACGCGAAAAGATGAAGGCGTTGAAAGATGCGTCAAGTAAACTTGATTGGGAACAAATTAGAAAAATTGTCGACAGCTTGACGGCTGATAACTAAAAAAATTATCTCCTATGAAAAATTCGTAGGAGATTTTTTGTTGAGAAAAATTATAAACAATAAGGATAGCTATGGCGTGTTTATTAATGGAAAATTTTCTATAGTTCGTGTATAATTCGCAGGGGCGGTTGAAATGGTACGGCGTCGTTATGAATTATCTGACGAAAAATTAAATATTATTTTTAAAATTATTCAA
>CAMJAZ010000171.1 GCA_946403735.1 uncultured Selenomonadales bacterium | reverse complement strand
AGCGGCTGAAATTTTTTTTGTGACGGCTGATGAAGACGACGTAGAAAAATTTTCCGCGCAGGTTAAAACTTTTAAGCTGGATTATCGCGAAGAGCGGTTGCCATTCGACACAGAATTTTTCGACGCGATAATTGGCGATTTGACGTTGGAAGTTGTCGTAAATCCGCAAGATATAGCGGCAGGATTTTCTACATACATAAAACAAACTGGCGTTTGGCTGACAAGTTTTAGAAATTTGAGGCATTGGAAAATTTTGCAACAGTTAATGCGCGGTCATTACAGCGGAATTGTATCGAGACTTTACACGCGGGCAGATTTTGAACGGCTACTTTATGCGTCCTTTTATAAGGAAGTAAATTTTTCTCCGCTGATAAAAAAAGCTCCAGCTGAAATGTTGGACAGGCTATTGGAATGTGGCTTTGAAAATTTCGGCGACGACTTGGAAACGGAATTTTGGCTTGTACGTGCGGCGCGGTCGATGACGGAACTTTCCCTGCTGAAGTCAATGTACACGCCTGAACTTCGCGCAAATTTGTCACGACTTTTACACCGAATCGAATATGACATTAAACCAGCTGAAAGTGTACAGAAATTTTGGGAACTGTACGACGTGTCAGGAATGTTTACTGATTATGTGGCGGCGTTTATTGAAGAGGTAGTTATACACCGCAAAAATTTCTACTCAAATTTAATAAAATATTCTACGCGGAACGAAGTAGAAAAAATTATATACGCATAAATTATTTGTATATTAAAATTATAAAATGATGTTTAAATTTTGACGGCTTTTTTGCATTAATTTTTTACAAAAAATAAATTTTCTTTAATGCAATTTTCATTTTAATCGTATAAAATAATTTACGATAAAGTTTGAAAGGGGGTGCAATTTAAAAAATTAAAAGTTTATTTTAAAGGTTAGTTTATTTAAAATTTAATAGGAGTTGATTTGTATGGCGGAAATAAATTCATATAGCTACAGAACGTCAGTGGAAGGCACTGAAGATAGCGATTCGATTAATATCATGGGTGATTATCTAACCGTACAGGCTTATAGTGGTGATGACCTAATTGAAATTTATGGAAGATATTTGACACATGACAATATTATTTACGCGGGCGGCGACAATGACAGCGTGACTGTTCAATCTAACGCTACTGTCTACGGCGAAACTGGCGACGACTACTTTGAAATTTCCGCAAGCAGTGTTGTTGCTGACGGCGGCGCGGGTGACGATACTTTTTACATCGACACTTCAAACCTTAATAGCTATCTTACGCATTCCGTCTCCAATGTTACAATCAACGGCGGCAATGGTAATGACACCATTAAAATTAATCCTAAAAACTCCGCTAAAATTAATGCAGTTGTTACGGATTTTTCAACGTCAGACGTTTTTGTAAATGAAAATGACTTTAACGACGGCGAATATATGACTTACGATACAGTGTCGAATGGTATTGTTATCAAGGATGCAGACCCGAACACCTTTAGCGTTACTTTGTCAGGGGTTAGCGACATAAGCCAAATTTACGACGCAACCTATCAAGATGCCTATGGCGATGTAAAAACTTTTGGCGAACTATTCGGCGATATTCAAAATTCTGCAACTGAATCAACTGTCAGCACAACTACAACAACTGCGCCAACTACTCAACCTACAGTTCCTCCAGATACTACGACGACGACAACTCAACCTACAGTTCCAGCCATTGAAATAGTTGACCCAGAGCCTACCCCTACCGTGCCGTCTAATGAAAATAGCCTTCCTAGTGATGAAGTTGTTCTCATTGACACCACGACCGATGAAAAAGTTACGTCTGATGAATTAGATACCGTTCAAGCAGAAGTTGAAATTTCTCCTAATGGCGATACTTACTACATCATCAATCATAACACCTACATTATTGATCAAACGCAAATTAATAATAAGACCGACATTAACCAAACGACAAATTATGTTGATGCTAGTACCACGAATAACATTGACAACAGCACCAATATTACCAATACCACAAATATTGACAATACTACAACTACAAATGACGTTGATATTTACAATGACAATAGGACTTACAACGATAACAGCACTAATATTACCAATACCAGCGTCACGAATACGACTACTACGAATAATACCCTTGTCAATGTAAACAACACTACCAATAATATTTCTAACACAACAACTAACGTTTCCGTCGGAATTTCGTTGAACCAAAATATTATGACGATTAACAATCAATTCACCGAACAACTTTGGCTCAACGGCACGAATTTAATCACGGGACAACCTACAAGGTATTCTAACAATGATGCTAATATCGTACGTATTGACGCATCACAGCTTACTGGTAGCAGAATTTTGGCTGGCAACGGTCAAAATAATCTTATCACTGCAGGTAGCGGCGGAAGTTCAATGTGGGGTAGCGGCGCAGGTACTTACAACACCTTACAAGGCGGCGGCGGTCGTGATATGATTTTCTGGCTGGCTGAACATGATGAACTGCACAATTTCCAAATGGGCGCATCTGGTGACGTTCTCAACCTGCAAAATCTTTTTATCAGCGAATATAGCCGCGATGCTTCGTATATGTCATTCACTGCAACAGATGGTAGCAGTGTTCGCTTTGTCAATCCACATTCCGCTAATGATATTATTCCGTACACGACGGACGGCAACAACGTTTTGACTGCGAAAATTGGACTCACTGGTCAAGCTAATAATCTTGTTTACGAAAACGGCGTAACGTTCTATAGCGGTAGCACTCAAGCTGTTGATATTTTGGAAGTTAATGGCGGCGAATCAAGAAATATCGCTTTAGACGGCTCTTTCGGTTCATTGTATGATAATGTGGATAATATCAACGCGTCGAGTTCTTACGGCAACAATCAGCTTTTCGGCAATATTGGAAACAATGAAATCCGCGCAGGTTCTGGTAAAGATACTCTTTGGGGCGGAAATGGTGATGACACGTTAATTGCTGGCAGTGCTGAAAATACTTTTCGCTACGGTATCGGTGAAGGAAATGACGTTATTATCAACAGTCTTTCAAGCGACGTTGTAGACCTTTATAATATGTCACTTTCTGAAATTGTTTCAACTGACGTTGTAGGCAGTGACTTAGTAGTTACAGCGTACAATGGACAGTCCCTCAAAATTCAAGGTGAAAATAGCACGTCTACTTTCATGTTCGCTGACCGTTCCGCGTACAATTACAGTAGAGAAATGCATACTTGGAACAGATTAAATTAACGTGATATTAATTAAAGTGCTAATCATACGGTGATTTTCAGATTATTATCATCAAGTTTTTTATTTACAAGTGCAACAAAATAGGCTATAATGCGCTTGCGTTATGATAACAAATGTCTGGCGCAAATGCTATTATTTATATAATGTGTTGTATTTTAGACAATGAGGTGGGGTGAGTGTTAATCGCAGTTACTGAACTATATGTTCAGTGTAGGTAAGTTTTTAATCTGTTATTTTGGGGTTTAAACAATGATTGAAATTCAGGAGGGTTTTTAAATGAATCTTGGGACTAATCTAGCTAACATTTTCGGTAGCATCGGTGCAGGCGGCATTGCAAACGTCGTCTCTAATTCTTCCGCGCTTATGAACACTGCAACTGATTGGGAATTTTCTGGCTCACATTCCAACGGCTCACATTCCAGCGTTTCGTATGCTGACCTTGTTGGCGGCTTGAACGTCGTGGGAAGTGTTGTTTCGGATCAGTATTCTTCAGACAGCTACTATAACGGCGGCTATACGAATGGCAATACTTCTGTCAACGTTCAGAACTATAGCAGCATTAATTCAAGTAGCACTAACTCTCAATATGCTGTGTTTAACGTTGGCAACAGAAGCGGTTATCTAAATGGCTTTACTCCTAGTACTGGCACGTTGCACTTTGTAGATGCTGACATTCAGTCTTGGTCGCGCGATAGTGACTACGTCAACTTCAACATGGGCAATGGTACTTCATTCGTAGCACAGACAAGCAGTTCAGCTGACGACATTTTCAGATATACTACTGACGGCGTGAATACTTCCTACGCGAAGATCGGTTTCACCAATCGCGACAATATGTTCCAGTATGCGGACGGTATTACCTTCATCGGTAGCAGTGACCACGAAGACACTTTGAACCTTTCGACGTATGACAAGGGCGTTGACCTGCGCGGCAATCAGTATATCAGCGTTGATAACATTGACGCTCGCAATGCAAATAGTGGTTTTAGCTATCGTCAACTAACTGGTAATGCTGCCAACAACAAGATTTATGGCGCGGCAACGGATTCACTTTGGGGCGAAAAGGGCGACGATGAACTTTACGGTAGCGGCGCTGGCGGCAATACCTATCTTTACGGCGTAAATGAAGGTAATGACGTTATTTATCAGAGTGTTGCAAGTGATCATATTGACCTTTACAACGTTTCACTTAGCGACATTCACAGCTACGGCTACGACGGCAACAGCTTAAGACTAAACATGTACAACGGCGATTCACTCACGGTTGTCGGCAGTAACGGCGCGTCTAACTTCATTCTTGCTGATCGTTCCGAATACAGCTACAATCGCGCGACTGACTCTTGGTCCGTGAAAGCTTAATTAGTGGCTCGGTTTTAGAAAGTTTTTGAAGTTTTGAGAATTTTTAAGGCGTTATAAAATTTTAAAAAGCGCCGAACGGTTATATAAATAGTGGCGGTCGGCAGGTTTTCATTTAGTTAAGCCTGTCGATTTTCTTTAAACTAAAAATTTTGTACGGTATTAAAAAAATTTTTTGCCTAAATAATTTTGCTTAATGAAATTTTAATATTTAGCACGTAAAATAACGATACATTAAAATTAAAATTTGAAGTTAGAATTTAAAAGTAAAATTTCTGGAGGTTTTTTTAATGGAAAATAAAGATAAAATTATCGCAGATGTTGACTTAGCAGAAAACGGCGTC
>CAMJAZ010000170.1 GCA_946403735.1 uncultured Selenomonadales bacterium | reverse complement strand
GCGGCAACGATTTTTCAAAGATTCAAGATCGTCGGCAACTGCCAAACATTGTTGTCGCAATTTTTGATAATCTTTCGGAGTTACTTCCACAATTTTTTCAACAGTACGCGTTTTTCAGCTTGAAGACACAAATTTTCGATTCTTAATTTGTCTACTTCGTCTTTAAGCTCAGAGAACTGTAACGACTGCGACATTGTAAAATTCCTCCTTTCATAATATCAAATTCAACTTCAGCAATAAAATTGCGCGTATCACGTCACTGAAATTTTTGCAAGCATTTCTCATTTCTTTCAGAATTAAGAAAATTAAAAACAGGGATTTTACTCCCTGTCAGTTTATATTTCGTGCTGTAAAATTACCGACAAGCCGCCGCGCGGTGCGTACAATCTTCAATCATATTGTAAACTTCTTCTTTGCTCGGCACAGCTGGCGAACATTTTAAAATGGTTTCCGATATTGCGTCTTTTGAAAGTCCTTCGTCGAAAAGAAATTTTATCGCCGTTGCGTCAAGTGCCTGCGACCATTCGTCATTGCCGTTGCTTAATCTTTTACGTGCAAACACAAAGAATTTTTCATCGCACATAGATTCGGATTCGCCGTTTAAAATGTTTTCTACGCGATTTTTCTTTTCTTGTTCTATATCGGCTTTTTCCCTTTCGGTCGAATTGGCGTCTTCGTTAAGCAAATTTGTCAGTTCGGTTGAACGCATTGTCAGCTTTTCATACTCTTCTTGTTGAGGAAACGGCTTTGAAAGTTCTTCCACGCTGTCTTTTATCTTATCGTGCAGAGATTCAATTTCTTTCTGCCTGTCTTCCGCCAATTTTGTACGTCCGCTTGCCATATCCATTATTCGGTTGATATTGTCACTGGCAACTGCAGTAGCATTTTTGCGCGTTGAATAACTTCCTTCCAGTATCAATTCTTCCTGCCCTAAATCGTGGTTGAAATTTGTAGAAATATGCAAGCCTTTGTATTCGCCTGTCAAATCTTTTAACGGGAAAAGTGAAAGCCGACTTTTCTTGAGCATTTCGGCAATATGTGCCGTCGCATCTTTTTTATCCGTGAAAGTTTTGCCATTCAAAATCATTGAGAATTTTTCTTGTCCGTCTTCGCCGATAACGGTGTTTTCCTGCACTACTTTTATATCGCGATTAATTTTTTCCAGCACAGTCTCCATTTCCTGAATCCTGTCAGGGTACGTTTTATTAACCTTGTGTTCAAGTTGCTCATGCGCTTTCAAAAATTCCGACTTTGCCATTTTTAACCGTTCAAGCTTTACATCAATGTCCATTTTCTCTTTGATGAGAGGATTTCCCGTAGCTATGGCTTTTATTTCGGCATAGGACAAAGTAGCCTCGTCAACATCTTCCGCAGACCTTACCAGCGTTTTTGATGTCATAATCTGCGAAATGAACCGTTGCTTATTTTCAATGATTTGCCATAAATAGCTGTCGAACGTACCTTCCGTAACGTAACGAAAAATTTTAACGTTTTTATTTTCATTGCCCTGCCGAATTATTCTGCCCGCTCGTTGCTCAAGGTCGCTCGGTCGACACGGTACATCAAGGTCGTGTAACGCTATCAATTTGTCCTGTACGTTTGTTCCCGTGCCCATCATTATTGTTGAACCAAGAAGAATGCGAACCTCAACTTTGCGGACTTTTTCAAAAAGCGCGTCTTTTTCTTTCTCATTTTTCGTACTTTGAATAAATGCAATTTCTTCCGCTTTAACTCCCGCATTTATCAATTTTTCGCAAATATCATCGTAGACATTAAAATTTTTTGACGGCGTTGATTGGTCGCAAAAAATCATCTGCGTTGAACGTTGCTCTTTGGTGGATTCGTAAACTTCGAGAACTTTTTGGACACAAATATTAACTTGGCTGTCAGGATCATCAGGCAAATCAGGATTTATAAGACGTTGGTCAAGCGCAAGTTTTCTCCCGTCATAATTCAAAACACGGCGCTTGAAAAGTCGACATATGCCCCGCGCCGAAAATGTAATTTTCAGTCTTTCCAGCAGTGACAAGCTCAACTTTTTTCTTGACGGACGCAAGTAACGCGCTCAACCTTGCAATACAATCTTTTTTACTCATTGTTTAACCTCCAATCGAATCGTGAATGACTTTAACCATATAATTAAGCTTTTCAGCCGTCATGCCAGGATAAACGCCAATCCAGAAAGTATCGCGCATAATTTTATCTGTGTTCGTCAAATCGCCAACGACGCGGTAACCTTCGCCAGTCTTTCGCATTTTGTCAAAACAGGGATGACGCAAAATATTTCCAGAAAAAAGCAGTCGAGTTTGAATGTTATGTTCCTCAATGAACTTGACAACTTTGTAGCGGTCAACTCCTGCGTAGCAAGTCAGCAAAAATCCAAACCAACTTGGATTAGAATTTTCGCATGGTACGGGCAAAATAAATTCGTCCTGCAAGTCTTTTAAACCTTCAAGCAGTCGCGAAAAATTTTGACGCCGCCGCTCAACAAAATTCGGCAACTTTTTTAACTGCGCACAGCCAATAGCCGCTTGCATATCTGTAGCCTTCAAATTGTAGCCGAAGTGTGAGTAAACGTACTTGTGGTCGTAGCCAGCAGGAAGTTCACCGCGTTGCCCGTCGAAACGGTGTCCACAAAGATTATCACGTCCAGCAGGGCAAATGCAATCGCGTCCCCAATCTCTAAACGAACGAATAATTTTGTGAAGTAATGGATTGTTTGTGTAAACTGCGCCGCCTTCGCCAGTAGTCATATGATGCGCAGGATAAAAACTTGATGTGCCAATATCGCCAATAGTCCCAGTAAATTTTTCTACGCCGTCGATAGTGTACGTTGAGCCGAGCGCGTCGCAATTATCTTCAATAAGCCACAAATTATGTTCGTCGCAAAAATTTTTAACCGACTTCAAATCAAATGGGTTGCCGAGCGTATGCGCCAACATCACAGCTTTAGTTTTCGGTGAATACGCCGCCTCAAGTTGTGTCACGTCGATATTGTACTGCGGGATTGTAACGTCGACAAATACTGGAATTGCGCCGTACTGGATAATTGGTGAAATTGTCGTAGGAAATCCAGCCGCAACGGTTATGACTTCATCGCCGCGCTTAATTTGTCTGTCACCTAAAAGCGGCGAAGTTAAAGCCATAAATGCTATTAAATTTGCTGATGAGCCAGAATTTACCAGCGAACAATATTTAACGTTAAGGTACGCGGCAAAATTTTTTTCAAACTCATTCGCGTAACGTCCCGCCGTCAACCAAAATTCCAGCGCACTGTCCACAAGGTTGACCATTTCTTCAGCGTCATAAACACGAGACGCATAATTAATTCTGTCGCCTTCATGAAAATCTTTTTGCTGATTGTGGAAGTCATTGCAATAATCTTTGACAAGCGCCAAAATTTTATCGCGCTTTTCTTGTTGCGTCATTTGAATCCTCCAAAAAATTTTCAATTTGATTCATCATACAGTTCACAACTTCGCCGCCGTCACGGTAAATTTTGTACCATTCGACAGACTTTTCAACTGCCGTTTTAATATCCCAGCGCGGTTGCCAATCGAAGACAGTTTTTATTTTTGAGCAGTCAAGCTTCAAAAAATTTGCTTCCTTAGGTTGATTGAACGCTTTACTTTCCCAACACAAATTTTCTCCCCAACTTCGACAAAAAATTTCTGCCAATTCGCCAGTCGTAACATTATCATTTTCAGACGGTCCAACGTTATAACTTCCAGCAAAATTTTTATCATCGAACTGCGCGGCGGCTATCATCATGTACGCAAAAAGTGGTTCTAAAACGTGTTGGTACGGGCGAATAGAATTTGGGTTGCGAACCTCAATAACTTTATCTTTCAACGCGGCGCGTACACAATCAGGAATTATCCTAAATTCCGCGAAGTCACCACCGCCGATAACGTTACCTGCCCGCGCAGTTGAAATTGCTACGTCCCGCGCAGAAAAAAAACTCCTGCTGTAACATTGCGTCACAAGTTCAGAGCAACTTTTACTGTTTGAATATGGGTCAATGCCGTTAAGTTCGTCCGTCTCACGGTAGCCGTAGCACAATTCGTTATTGTAATAAACTTTGTCAGTCGTGACGTTGACGAAGGAACGAACGCTTTCATTTTGGCGTATGCACTCCAAAATATTTACCGTCCCCATGACATTCGTTGAATAAGTTTCAACTGGATTTTTATAGCCTTCCAATACAATCGGTTGAGCCGCCAAGTGAAAAACTATTTCGGGCTGAAAAATTTTAAATTCACGTTGAAGTTTTTCCAAGTCGCGAACGTCGCCAGTGACGGAATTTATTTCTTTGTCAATGCCGATTAAGTTGAAAAGATTAGTTGAAGTCGGCGGCTGAAGTGAATAGCCAGTAACTTCCGCGCCAAAATTTTTTAGTACGAAAGCAAGCCAAGCGCCTTTAAAGCCAGTGTGACCAGTCACGAAAACTTTTTTATTTCGCCAAAAATTTTTTATGTCCATTAATATTTTACCACAACTTCCAAGGCGCATTTTTACTTTGCCACATTGTTTCAAGTTCGCGCTTATCTCTAATCGTATCCATACATTTCCAAAATCCCGTGTACTTGTACGCCCGCATTTCGCCATCTTGAATTATTTTGCTGAAAGGTTCATTCTCCAACATAGTATCGCTTTCAATGTAGTTAAAAATTTCTGGACGCATAACCATAAAGCCGCCGTTGACGAAGGGAACATCAGCTCTAGATTTTTCGCGGAATGATAAAACTTTATCTCCGTCAAGAGTAAGTGCGCCGAAACGTCCTGCAGGCTGAACTGCTGTTATAGTACAAATTTTGCCGTGCGATTCGTGAAATTTAATTAATTCATTGACATCAACTGTACAAACACCGTCGCCGTACGTCACCATAAAATTTTCGTTGCCTATGTACGGTTGAGTTTGTTTAATTCGCCACGCCGTCAACGATTCGTAGCCAGTATTAAGCACCG
>CAMJAZ010000169.1 GCA_946403735.1 uncultured Selenomonadales bacterium | reverse complement strand
GGCAGGCGGCGTATGCTGAACTTTGGTTCACCAATACGCAATGGCCCGAATTTTCCCCAGAAGAATTTGTCGACGCGCTGAATAATTTTGCTAATCGCGATAGACGATTCGGCGGCTTAAGCAGTTAATAAAATTCTTAAATACTAAAAGCTAACACCTAAAACCTAGAATGGAAAGGCGGGAATTTGTTATGAGCGAAAAAAACTTTTTTATTGAAAGTGCCTTCGGCGAAGTTTACGCGGGAACTTTTTTTGCGGACGATTTCCCAAAAAGTTCCAAAAAAGATTCTAAAAAAAATCGTGACTACTCAACTGTTGACGCGCAGATTAATGAGGCAACGTCAAAAGTTCGTATGCCGTCTGATGTTGAAGTAAGCCAGCAAGTCACGGGCAAGCTTAATTCAATGTACGCGCTAAACGGCAATTTGGGTAGCATTAGCGCTATGTCAGTCCCAAATTTTAACGGAACAATTTTAAGCGGCATTTGAAAATATTTTTCTCCCATAAAAAAAATGCGGTAGCCAGTCTTAGTGATTGACTACCGCCAATTTTTTATTTTAAGGGAGGGATTTTTTTAATTAAGAATTAAGAATTTAGAATTAAGAATGATTAATTAAAAGTACTTGCTAAGATTGACTCCAACTGCCATTGTTGAAATTATAAGTCCAACGTGATTTATCTGCCAGCGTAAAGACGGGACTAATAGTATCAGCGCTTGTCACGGCAATATACGAATTTGTATTGAAGTACAATTTAACCTGCGAAGCTTCAGCAGAAAAACTTTGAATGTGATCTAAAATTGTATCGTACAGGAAAACGGTATCGTTAGACGCCGCATTTTGCACAACGTCATTTCCATCGTACCTGCCGAACCAGAACATTTCTGAACCGTTGCCGCCGACTAAAGTATCATTAGCAACGCCGTAACCGCCCCAAAGGCTTGAATTGCCATAGCCGCCAATTATCGACGTTGTAGCGTCCGTGTTTCCGACAAGCGTATTGTAACCAGGGCTATTTCCCGCGTCCAAAACCGTCACGTCAGCAAAAATTTGACCGTGTGAACCGTTCATCCAAATGTTGACGCTATTTTCACTATTAACTTTGACAGTTCCGCCTGCAGTTGTCTTGAAATATGAAACTTCGTCGTCATAAACCAGCGAAGAGCCGCCAATTTTCGCGTACTTAACGCCAGTACTATTTCCCGTAGCGTACTGAATAATGCTATCTGCCGAACCCGCACCGACTAAGCTAACATAATTTTCATTGCTAGTATCTGCGCCAAATTTCATACGAACAGTTGAACCGTTACGTACCGCCTCAACTTTGCTTGACGTTGAATCGTCGACAAAAAATATAACGTCACTTCGATTCGTCTTGCCTGCTGAAAAATTCGTGACGACCGTTCGACCTACGCCATTATACATAAAATAATCCCGCGTAGATCCGCCAGTCAATGAATTTAAACCAGATGCGCCGCCCGACAAAGTATTTTCACCGTTGCCGCCGCGTATGATATTATTTTTATCGTTGCCATAAACACGCATATTGTACGTTGTTTGCGACGCGTCGCCAGTTCCGTATTCCGAACTGTTAGGGAAATCTACAACGCCAGTCCCGTCTAAAATTACGTCTTGCCCAAAATCATTGTCGACTGTAATTCCCGCGCCCACTATCGTGACGCCAGCTGGTAAAATATCCAACTCTTCATCTGCACTGAATCCCAACGTAATCTCATGCGGCATTGCCGAGTAGCCGTCAAGCGAATTGCTATCGCTTATGATTATTTCGTTTTCCATATTCAAAACTCCTCAAATTATTTTCAAAAAATTTTCATACAAATATTATAACAGAATATGAAAAATTTGTGAATACCAATAAAAAATTTTCTTTTCAATTTATCTTTTCGGAAAAATTTTTCGCGATTAAAATTTTATAACCAATCTTTTCTATTTCTTACCCCGCAGATAAGGACAGCTAAAATTTTTGTTGATATAATTTCAAAAATTTTTTTGGAGGTTATTAAAATGAAAAGAATTTTGTCGGCAATTAAAATTTTTTTGTTGGCGGCGGTGATAATTTTTCCTGCAAACGTCTACGCTGATGATTATCAACAAATTTCAGTAACGTATCTTAAACATTTTGTCGGCGATTGGTATGACTCACAAGGAAATTTAGTTTTGCAAATCGGCGATGACTACACGATTAACGGCTACAAAGTTTTGAATTTATATTGCGACGGCGAATATTGGGGATTTAAAGCTACAATATTGGAAGATTCGCAAACTTGTGACGTAATTTTTTATTCAAAAGGAAGCGATATGAATCGCCAATATTGACAAGGTAAATCCCAAATGATAAAATTCTTTAAAAGGCGAAGTTGGTAGTAAAAACGTTCTACCGTAAAAAAGCGTTTGCAGTTAGACTTCTGCATTAACAAAAATGTTTGCGTGGCACTCACGCTTTTTAAAATTTAAAAGTAAGCGGAAGGCTCGAAAGAGGCGACCGTGTGCGGGCTATTTGGACTAGCCTTTGGGAATAAGGCTTTTGCAAACTTCCCATGAATCTCCTGTCTCTTCAGGCGGTGAGAATTTCAAACGTTTATAATTCCTTAATTTAAGGGGGAATTTTTTTTTATGGAAAAATATATTCCGCAAGAAATTGAAGGTAAATGGCAAAAAATTTGGGACGATCCAAATTATTATCGAACTGAAATTGATAAATCAAAGCCGAAATATTACGCGCTGGAAATGTTCCCATATCCTTCAGGAAATTTGCATATGGGACACGTTAGAAATTATTCAATCGGCGACGTTGTTGCACGCTACAAAAAAATGGCTGGCTTTAACGTACTTCATCCAATGGGCTTTGACGCCTTCGGTATGCCCGCTGAAAATGCCGCAATTTCTCACGGAGTTAAGCCTAACGATTGGACTTTCTCCAACATAAAAAATATGATTAATCAGCAAAAAGCTATGGGGCTTGATTACGACTGGAACCGCGAAGTTGAAACTTGCCGCGCAGATTATTATCGTTGGACGCAATGGCTTTTTGAACTTTTTTATAAACGCGGACTTGCTTACAAAAAGGAAGCCGCCGTTAATTGGTGTGACACTTGCGGCACGGTTTTAGCCAATGAACAGGTTATCGACGGAAAATGTTGGCGCTGTGACCACGAAGTTCATAAAAAAAATTTGGCGCAATGGTTTTTCAAAATTACCGATTACGCCGACGAACTTTTAAAAGATTTAGACAAACTCAACGGCTGGCCCGAGCGCGTTAAAATTATGCAGGAAAATTGGATTGGTCGCAGTGAAGGTTTAGAATTAACTTTGGACGTTCCCGAACTCGACGAAAAAATTTCCGTCTTCACGACGCGCCCAGATACTTCATTCGGCATAACTTTTCTTGCACTTGCACCAGAACACAAACTTGTTGAAAAAATTTTGGCAAAAAGTCCAAATGCCGACGAAATAAAAAAATTCTGCGAAAAAGTTAAAAATCAATCCGACATTGAGCGCACGTCAAGCGAATCTGAAAAGGAAGGCATTTTTACTGGCTTTTACTGCGTGAATCCCTTCAACGGTCACAAGGCGCAAATTTGGATAACAAATTACGTCGTCTTTGAGTACGGCACAGGCGCGGTTATGGGCGTTCCTTCGGAAGATCAGCGCGACTGGATGTTTGCGAAAAAATACGGCATTGATATTATTTTGACACTTCAGCCGAAAGATAAAGTTTTGAATCTTGACGAAATGACGGCGGCTTACACCGAACATGAAGGCGTACTTGTAAATTCGGGAAAATTCAGCGGAATGGACTTTGACGAAGGTTTTCAAGCGATTATGGATTATGCTGAAGAAAATAAATTCGGCAAGAAAAAAGTTAATTACAAACTGCGCGATTGGCTGATAAGTCGTCAAAGATACTGGGGCGCACCAATTCCGATAATTTATTGCGACGACTGCGGCGAAGTTTTAGTACCAGAAAAAGATTTGCCAGTCGAACTTCCTGACGACGTAGAATTTAAACAAGGCGCGTTGAGTCCGCTTTCTACTTCAAAAAAATTTAATAACGTAGTTTGTCCGAAATGCGGTAAACCTGCGCGGCGTGAAACTGACACAATGGATACATTTATTTGTTCGTCGTGGTATTATATGCGCTACGCCGACCCGCACAATGAAAATTTGCCGTTCGACCGAGAAATTGTGAATTATTGGAATCCAGTTGACCAATACATTGGCGGCATTGAACACGCGATTTTACATTTGCTTTACTCAAGATTTTTCACAAAAGTTTTGCGTGATGCGAAGATGTTGGATTATGATGAGCCTTTCACGAATCTTTTAACTCAGGGTATGGTTATCAAAGACGGCGCAAAAATGTCAAAGTCACTTGGCAACGTCGTTTCGCCCGAAGAAATTATTTCAAAGTACGGCGCGGACACGGCAAGATTATTTATTTTATTTGCCGCGCCTGTCGAGCGTGATTTAGACTGGAGCGATCAAGGCGTTGAAGGTTCGTACAGATTTTTGAATCGCGTTTGGCGCATTTTGGGAATTTTTGAAGACGCAATTAAAGTTGGCGTGGAAAATTACAACGTCGACGAACTCAACGACGATGAAAAAGTTTTACGGCGTACTCTTCACAAGGCGATTAAAAAAGTTACGGAAGATTTACGCGATAGATTTATGTTTAATACGGCGATAAGTACGTTAATGGAACTGGTCAACGCCGCACATAATTTTCAAGATAAAAAAATAAATCCCAACTTAGCGCGGGAATTTGCAAAAAATTTATTGATAATGTTAGCGCCGTTCGTGCCGCACATTGCCGCCGAACTTTGGAGCAAATTTTTTGAAGGCGACGTTCACAGGCAAAATTGGGTAAACTTCGACGCAAGCGCGATTGTTGAGGACGAAGTAGAAATTGTCGTGCAGATTAACGGTAAGGTACGCGAACACGTAAAAGTTGCAACGAATTTAAGTAAAGCTGAACTTGAAAAACTTGC
>CAMJAZ010000168.1 GCA_946403735.1 uncultured Selenomonadales bacterium | reverse complement strand
CGGCAAATATATTGAGAAAAAGTAAGCAGAACTTCAAGTTTGAGGAACTGTGTGCAGGGCTATTGGCGAGCCCTTTGAGAATAAGGGTTGAATAACCAAACTTTTCAAGAATCCCCCGCCTCTATAGGCGGCGGGAGTGTTCAATACAAGCTACACCCTACCACATACTATCTAATAAGGGGTTATTGTTATGGAATTGCGACAGTTGGAATATTTTTGTACAGTAAGTGCGCTGAAAAATTTCACGAAGGCGGCGCAATTTCTTCACGTGTCGCAACCGTCCGTAACGAAGGCGATTCAATCTTTAGAAACGGAATTAAACGTCACGCTTTTCAATCGCGGTCAAAAACAAATTAGCTTGACAGAGGCAGGACAAGTTTTTCTGATTCACGTGAAAAAAATTTTGCAGGACGTTAAAGCGGCAGAAATTGCAATCGAACGTTTTCAAAATAAAAGCGGCGGCGTTATACGTTTCGGCGTGCCGCCAATGGTTGAGTCGTACTTGTTCCCAAATATTTTTATAAAATTTCAAGCGGCTAATCCCGAAATTTTAATCGACTTGCAAGAATGTAGCGATTCACTTACCGTACACGAAAATTTAGAAAATGGCGCGTTGGACTTCGGCATAGTTTATTTGAAGGCGGGCGAAACTTTGGAAAATTCGCTGAATCTTTTGGACGACGAATTTTATTTGTGCTTGCCGCTGAATCATAAATTTGCAACGGCTGAAAAAATTTCTTTTCAATCGCTACGTCACGAAAAATTTATTTTACAGCCAGCTGGAACTTTTCAAAACTTCGCTATACGGCAACGTTCAGCAAGTGCAGGATTTTCGCCAGAAATTTTGTTAAGTACGTCCCAATTAAAAACGATTAAAGAATTGGTATCAAGTGGCGCGGCAATTTCATTATTACCGCGATTTGCCATAACTCCTGAAGCCAATTTTAAATCCATTCCACTTTCACCGCCGATAAAATTTACTTTGGCGTTGACTTGGAACAAGCTGAAGGAACTTTCGCCGCTTAGTACGCGCTTTTTAAAATTCGTTGATTCGCTTTTCAATAAAAACGTACTTGCAATTTTGCAGAAAAAAATTTAATATTATGCAGACGGGAGGTGCGTCAAAGTTTGAATGAAAATTTTAGCGTCGCGATAAGCTACAATGGCAGTTTAGGCTACGTCGAATATGATGACGCGCAGAAAAAAGTTATTGTCGTGCTTGGTGACGAAGATGGCAAGCGTAAGGCGGAAAATTTTTTGACGACGATTCATGAAATTCAAATTCCGCATGAAACGCTTTTAGATTTTACGGCTGAAAAAATTAATCCGCAGGCTGACGTAGAGAGTTTGAAAATTGCGTTGACGCGCCTTTGGGAAGCAACGGGCGTTCATGTTGATTGGAGTCGACCTGTTGATTACGTGAAAGCTCATCCGCACTATTAGTAAGTAGTCAGTAGTCAGTAGTACAAGCTAAAAGCTACTAAAGGAGGCTTGAAATTGGAAATTAAAACTGAACGTGACGGCGACAATTTGACCGTGACGCTTGTCGGCAAGCTTGACGCCGTAACCGCCATTGATTTAGATAAATTTATGGCGAAAGAGCTTGACGGCGTAAAAAATTTAACTATCGACTTAAAAGACCTTAGATACATTGCGTCGGCAGGATTGCGAATCTTGCTGAAAACTCAAAAGCGAATGAACAATCAAGGCTTTATGTTCGTGAAAAATATTCAGCGCGATGTTCGTACCGTTATGGATATGACGGGATTTTCACGTCTCCTTACGCTTGAAGAAGATGAGCGCAAAGCTTTTTCCGTGTCATTTTAAGTTGAGGTGAGATTTTTTTGGATATTCGCGCATTGGATTTGGAAGGACGTTTTCTGCGTTCAAAAGTTCCCATTCCCTTTGTTGAGGACAATTTTTATTTGCCGCCGAAAGTTTTAGTTGAAGGTTACTTTCCAGCTGGTACGATTTTCAAATTTCAAGAGGCGGTCTGCAGTAAAAAAATTGACGTGTACAACGATCAAGTCAACGATTATTGCCATGCCGTTTCGCTTTTGTACAGCAACAAATTTAACGGCGCTGATAAAGATGAAGATGAGTACACCGTAATTTTTCACGTCGATTTAAGCTGTATGTTTTTGATACTTGATTTGCTTGACGAAAATGGAAACGCTGTAACTTTATAAATTTTTTTCGTGAAACGAAAGACTCTTCAAGGGTCTTTTTTGTTGCAGAAATTTTATTTGACAGAAAAAATTTTTTTATATTTTTAATTTCTTTAACTAACCTACTTTTCTTTTGGCGCAAAAGAAAAGAAGCAAAAGAAAACATGTCCGCAGAAACGACATCACGTCGTTTGTGCGGACGGGCGCGCGTCCTTGCGCGCCCCTTTCTATTCAATGTTGTCTGTAGCAATAACCGTTAAAAATTTTTCTGCAAATCGTTTATCAAATCTTCCATAGCTGTACGGTATGTAGGCGGCAATTTCTCTTTCGTCGAGTATTCGTAAAAGTCGATAAAGTGTTCAAGCGGCGATACACCTTCACGAACATTTAATTTCTGCGAAAAATCAGCTTCGTTAAAGATATTGTTCAGAAACTCTACGCTAAGCAAATTTGGACAGGAACTTTCCCGCAACCTGTCAGCGGCAGACAAAATATTTTTCTGGTCGGTAAGTTGCACGTGAATAAAATCTTCAGTGCGCGGCAACATACAAAGTTCAGCTAAATTACCTTTGACAACGCGAACATCACGACGCGGCGTCAAGGGTAAATTTTTTGCCGTAACGTTACCTTCGCCGTCAAGTTCAACAAGCGTGACGCCTTTAACGTGATTCGATTCACCAAAAGAATATTTCAATGGCGAGCCGCTATAACGTATGAAATTCTTTTCATTCTTACTCAAAGTTTGTGGACGGTGCAAGTGACCAAGTGCAACGTAATTGTACGCGGAAAAATTTTTCTTATCGACGTTTTCAACCGTACCAACAAATTTTCTTTCGGAGTCTGAACTAACGCCGCCAGTTGCGAAAAGATGAGCTACGGCAACGCTACGTTTTCCATCTGGAATATGTTTTCGCGCCTCTGCAATGTAAAATTTATTTACGGCGTCAGCGTCAACTTTTGCGTTTAAATCGTCAGTGATTTTTTCGCGCAGGTCAACTGGTTCAAAGAAAGGTATCAATGAAAAGTACACGTCGCCAAAATCATCTTGCAAGGTGATTGACACGGGATTTTCCTGCGGCTTAGTCGTGATAAAAAATTTTGCTTGCGCTAAAAGTCTTCCAGCGAAATTTAAACGTGACGCGTTATCGTGATTGCCAGCAATGCAAAGGATTGGAATTTCCCGTGAATTGAGCTTGTAAATAATTTCGTCGAACAAATTAACGGCGTCGACTGGCGGAACTCCTCTATCGTACACATCACCTGCGATTATAACGGCGTTAGGTTTAATGTCGTCAACGATTTTAAAAAATTCGCCATTTAGGATATAATTTTGTTCGTCGATTAGTGGCGTATTTTTCAAAGTTTTTCCCAAATGCCAATCAGCCGTATGAATGATTCTCATAAAAATTTCGTCCCTTCACTTTAAAAATTTCAGTTATTTACTTTGAAAACGCTGATAAAGGTGGGGTGCGCAAGGACGCGCACCCGCCCGCGTAAATCGCGTGATGCGATTTCAGCGGGCTGTTTCTTTTTGCTACTTTTTCTTTGCGCCAAAGAAAAAGTAGTTTATAAAAATAGAAAAAATTTTTTGAAGTCATAAATGGAGGTACTTTAATGTTAATTGCCGAAGTATGCGCAAATCTGCAAGCAAAATCCATTGACCAAACTTTCACGTACATTGTGCCAGAGCGTTTAAATTTTTTGACGGCAGGTTGGCGCGTTATCGTACCATTTGGACGCATACAAAAAGTTGACGGCTTTGTTATGGACGTGAAAGAAATTCCAGACGATACAAAATTTAATTTCCCACTGAAAGAAATTTTTGACGTTGTAGACGACGAGGCATGGTTCACACCAGCAATGCTTAGCGCGGCGAAATGGTTAGCAGATTTTTACTTATGCCCACTAGCTCAATCAATGGCGCTGTTTATGCCGATGAAACGTAGTCATCAAATTAAATCAAAATTCGAGAAAATTTTCAAGCTGACAAAAACTTTTGACGAAAAATTTTTCAGCCGAACTCCCGCGCAGTTGAAGGCGTTAAAAATTTTGCAGGAAAAAACTTTTCTTACAGCGTCACAACTTTACGAAGAAAAAATTTCTAATGCGACGATTAATAAGTTGGTAAATTCAGGCTACGTCGAAGTTGAAATGCGGCGCGTACTTCGTGACAGCTACGCCAATATAAAGCCCGTACAAAAAATTTTCGACTTGACGGCGGAACAAACTGCGGCAGTAGACGCTGTGAAAAAATCTATCGACGCTAAAACTTTCAAAGGCTTTCTATTGCACGGCGTGACGGGTTCGGGCAAGACGCAAGTTTACATTGAGGCGGCGAAAATTGCACGGCAACTTGGACGGCGCGTCATAATTTTAGTTCCAGAAATTGCGCTTACTGGTCAAATTGTCACGCTTTTTAAAGCGCACTTTTCAGACGTGTTTGTCATTCACAGCGGCTTGAGCGTTGAGGAACGGAGCGACACTTTCCATAGGATACGTAGCGGCGACGCTGGAATAATTATTGGCGCAAGGTCAGCACTTTTCACGCCGATTGATGATGTTGGCTTGATTGTCATTGATGAGGAGCAAGATTATTCGTACAAGCAAGACCGTCCGCCATTTTATCACGCTAGGATTGTAGCTGAAGAGTTTGCAAAATTTCACGGCGCTACAATAATTTTCGGTTCCGCGACGCCGTCACTTGAAACTTTTTATCGCGCGAAGATTGGCGAATTAAATTACCTTGAATTGCCGCGCAGAATTTTTAATCATCCTTTACCAAAAGTTTTATGCGTCGATATGCGGCGGGAGCTTAACGACGGCAATAAAAATGTTTTGAGCCGACCAC
>CAMJAZ010000167.1 GCA_946403735.1 uncultured Selenomonadales bacterium | reverse complement strand
AGTCAGACGGAAAATTTTTTAAACGACCTTTTCAGCGAAAATTATTTTGAAAAGATTGTCAATCGACCAATACTTGGTGTGGCGTACCTGCGCGGAGCGTTTCTAGCAAATGGTAGCGTCAATCGTCCTGAAAAAAATTATCTGCTAGACATTAGCTTTCTCACAAAGTCCGCCGCCGAGTTTACGCAAAAAGTTTTTAAAATTTTCGGTATGTACGCTGGCTTGTATGAACGGCGTGGATTTTTCGTCATCTACGTTAAGGAAGGCGATTCAATTTGCGATACGCTTGGGATAATCGGCGCTGAAAAAGCTGTTGAACGCTTTGAAGTTGCACGGAATTTAAAAGAAGTTCGCGCTATGGTCAATCGCATTGTCAACTGTGAAACGGCGAATCTCAATCGAACTATTGAAGCTGCGCAGAGACAAATTGCCGATATTCGACAAATTATCGCAAAAAAAATAAAAGTTGCAGATTATCTGCAACGGACTATGAAATTTCGTCTAAAATATCCAGATGATAGCGTCGCTGAACTTGCCGCGAAAATGGGATACACTAAGCCAGCGGTTATGCACCATTTCAAATTGATTCACGAATTAGCAACTAGCTAAATCATTTTAATGGGTCTGCACCGTACCGATTAGCGCCTTGAGTTCCTGGAACTAACAATATGTACAGCCCGAGTATTACCATTACAATTTCCAGCGGTTCAAATTCATATTTCAAAATGAAGTTGAGAAAAAAGCTTGTAACTCCACCAGCAATGTACATTTTGGCAAGCAGTTCATCTCTATCCATATCGTGAAGACGCCGCACTACAAGGCAATAACTAGGCACGAACATAATCAGCATTATAATGAAAAAGGCGATATGTCCAGCAGTACTAACTTTGTAAGTCGTATAGTCCATAAAAATTATTGCGGCTATGAACATTAATATAAACGTGACGATTACAAGTACAACATTTCGCTTGAAATAGCGAAGACGATTAAGCCGACCTTCACGCTTAAGAAAATTTTCAGCAAGCGTTTTATCTTTCACCATTAAAATTTCCTCCATTTAATTTTTAGCTTGAAGTTCCAAAACTTTATCGGCGATTTTCGGCAATAAATTTAAATCGTGTGTTATGAAAAGACACGCGATATTTTTTTTACGACAAAGATTTTTAATCAGCTTGACGATTTGCGCTTGAACTGTCACATCAAGGGCGCTAGTCGCCTCGTCGCAGATTAAAAGTTTAGGTTCAAGCGAAATTGCACGCGCTATCGCCGCACGTTGACATTCACCGCCAGAAACTTCATGCGGATAACGTTCAGCGTATTCGGCAGTTAAGCCAACTTCGACAAGTAAGCTTTCAACTTTTTCAGCGATATTTTTAGCGCCGTAATTTTTCAGCGGTTCGGCAATGCTCCAGCCTAAAGTTCTGCGCGGGTCGAAAGAATCTTCAGGCGTTTGAAAAATCATTTGGACTTTGCTGTAAAAATCTTTCAAGTCTTTAACTTCCGTGACGTTTTGTCCACACAAAAAAATTTCGCCGCCGTCAGCGTTTAAAAGTTTTGCTACGATTCGCGCAGTTGTACTTTTTCCGCAACCTGACGATCCGACGATCGCTAAACATTCTCCAGCGTCGATTGAAAAATTTACGTCGTCAAGGATAGTAGACGCTTTACCACCCTTGACGAAAATTTTTTTCAAGTGGCGAACTTCTAAAACTTTCACTACTTATTACTCACTACTAACTACTTACTAAATCTGCGCGTCAACGTTATTATCTTCAAAGACGCTAAGAATTTTTGATAATTTAGTTTTCTTGGGATTGTAATCAATAGTCGTTTCGCCGTCATGCGCGTGAATATGCACGTACATAACGCCTGGCAAGCCCAATAAACTTTTTTCGATAACCTTTGCGTTGTCTTCATTGTAACCGTTCGCCGTGAACTGCAAGCGCGTGTTACCGTTATTTTGTCCGCAACCACATTCTGCACACATTTTTAAAATTACTCCTTTAAAATCTAGTTGTTAGCTTTTAGAAAAAAACTATTCACTACAAACTACTAGGTGGTACTAGGTGGTGTTGATTAATTTTTATGTTGATAAACTACTTTTCTTTTGGCGCAAAAGAAAAGTAGCAAAAGAAAACATAGCGGCATTTGTGCGCCTCGCGTTAAACTTTTCTGTAATTCAACATTTCACCGCGTTCATTCGCGCCTTTCATCAAACTTTTCACCAGGCGCTGGGAAATGCCGCTGGTTTCCATTATTTTTCAGCTTGAAATATTTATAAACTATTTATTCAACAGCCCCTAACTACTAACTAATAACCGTCAAGTTGAATATCAGCTTCAACAGATCTTCCCGTCTTAACGTCAATAGCCTTCAAGCGCATTAAACCGCTTTTGTCAATAGTCATCGTTAGTAAAGTTTCATCGTCTTTCTTGCTGTCCTTTAAGCCAGTAATGCGAATCACGCCAATTTTTTTACCGTCTCTTGGCAAATACATATAATCTTTACATTCAGATTCATAAATTTCAATGTACGTCGCAGTTTGACCGTCTTTAAGCTTACTTGAAGTCGATTCGCCAGACGCGGGCAATTCATCATCTTTGTATATGAGATTAAAAATTCTAAGCCGTTTTTTGTCGTGATACGTTTCAAAATCTTCCACGTACTCCGCGCCGTATGAAAATTTGCAGATGTCGCGCAAATAATTTTCTTCGTCAAGATGTTCAGCGTAAATCGCCGCGCCAAATGCTATAGCTTTTTCGGGTTCGTACAATTTCAATTCAATGTACGGATAATTTTTTTCAAATGCGGCTTTAACTTGCGGCATATTGGAACTTCCGCCAACGCAGACAATGTAGTCAATTTTCCCGCCAAAACTATCAATCAGCTTGTCAACCATTTTCATTGTGGAGCGCAAAAGTTCGGCGGAATTTTTTTCAAACTCTGCGCGGGTAATTTCAAAATCATAAACTTCGCCGTCGACTTCAACTTCACTGGCATATTCAGTCAGCCGCGATAAATTATGCTTGACGTTCAACGCCGCCTTACGAATTTTTTCTTCATCACGTTTGCTAAATTCAACGTCAGGATTTTCAGCACGGCATTTTCTTTTAATCAGCTCAACTAAAAGTTCGTCCCAATCTCTGCCGCCGATTCGCCGCATATCGGACGCCAAAACTTTGTACCATTCCTTAGCCGTACTATCTGCGCGGACAATCGCAACGTCACAAGTTCCGCCGCCTAAATCGTACACTAAAATAGTTTTTTTATCTTCAGCACTCGGCGCGTTGAAATATGAAATTGCCGCCGCTACAGGTTCACGAATGAAACCTAAAACTTTTAAGCCCGCGTCATCTTCCGACGCTTGTCGAATGAAATCAAGTTCGCGAATGTCAAACGCCGCTGGTACGGAAATCACTGCGCCTTCAATATTTTGTGACGCAAGTTGCCGACGTTCAATTTCTTCACTGGCAAATTTTGCAACTTCATTTATAATCCAGCCTACGATTTGCTTTTTATTGAAGGGGCTACCGTCAAGATTAAAATTATTCGTCGACGTGTCGCTAATGAACATTTTCACATTGCGTACGACGTTAGCAGGTTTAAGTTGTCCGCGATTTTCAGCAGGTTGCCCTACCAAAATTCCCATTTTAGCATCACGATAAAATACGGAAGGCATACCGTAAGCGCCGCTTGGCAACAAAGTTGCTGGATGACCATTGATTAGGGCAGCAGGCAATGAAAATGTTGTGCCAAAATCAATTCCAATCTTCATTTACAAATTACCTCCGCTTTTTCAAGAATTTGTCCCTTGTACACGAAACCAGATTTAACAATCTTCGTGACGGTCGAGTCAAGGGAAACTGGCGAATCGTCAGCAACTTTATTTTTATCGGGGTCAAAAGTTTTGCCCGTTTCATTGATGAGTTCAACGCCCAGCATTTTAAGCGATTGAGCAACATATTTCAAAAAACTTTCGCAACGTTTAATTAACGCGGCGTAGCCTTTGTCTTTGTCCACCATTGGGTGACGTTTCAAGTTGTCGTCCAATTTGTGATAAAGTTGAATCAATTGATAAATCGGCTCTTTCATACCGCGAAAGTCTATGTCGTCACGAATTTCAGAAATTTGTTTCAAACTTTGCTGAATGGCGCTAAGTTCACCTTGTACAGACTGCTGAACTTTTTTTATTTCGTCGACAATTTTTTCATCGTCCGACTTACGATTTTTCGCAATTTCGTCCAACGCCTTCAACAAGTCAGCTGATTCAGCGTCGCTAACAATTTGCGGCGCGGCAGGAACTTCAATAATTTTTTCAACTGGAACTTGTACAACTTTTTCGACGGGTACTTCAACAATTTTTTCCGACTGCTGAAAATTTTTTAAACTGTCATCAATTTCATAGAAAAAATTAATAATACTTTGAGCGTAAGTTTCGCCAAGTGATTGACCGCGAAAAATATTATTTTGAAAATTTTGTCTGTCGTAAGTTTTGGAGCAAGCGTCAAGATTTTCTGTAAACAAAATTTTTAGCCCGTACAAAGTCAAGTACATATCGGCGGCACTTGGCAACTTGTCATAACTTGGCGGCGTATACAAAATTTTAAAATTCTTCACGTCAAGATTACGTATGCTGTTATCCGCGCAGAATCTTGAAAGTAGCGGTGAAGTTTTATTCGTCAAAAGTTCATAAAAAATCGTCGTCAAAATTTGCATGTAAAAATTTTTCTGACAATCTGTCGCCGTAGGATATTTGCCGATAAATTCGCAAGCTTCGTCGTACAATTTCAAACGGTTCAAGTTGCCGACCCACCTTTCAAACTTTCTGGCGTACCTCCAACTGGTACAGGCGGCGCGTTATTGGACGTACTGCGAATAATTTTTGAAGTTGTTGCAAAAGGTGTAGGCGGCGAACTGTTCATAAATGGCGCAACTTTTATTTCGTCGTCATCAACTTTTGCAATGGGCGCTGAATGTTTCGGAGGCGTTGTAACCTGCGCGGGTACAGAAACATTTTGCGTTGAAGTTGTCGAAGTTGCAGGAACTTTTTTAGTTTGAG
>CAMJAZ010000166.1 GCA_946403735.1 uncultured Selenomonadales bacterium | reverse complement strand
GAAATTTTGGAGCTTGATGAATTGCAAAAGATTCTTAAAGATCCAGAAAAACAAGAATATCAGAAAAACATTGAAATATGTTTTAATGCTCTTACCTCGACAGAAAAAACTATGATAATGTCGCGTTATCCCGACGAATTAATAGGAGAAAAAATAGATGGTCTGTCTAAAACATTCTTCATTGCTCTGACTATAAATTTTGTGTTGGCACTTGCCTATAAATTTAAAACTCATAATTTAACGGTTGTTTCAGCGATACAAGAATTTTTATTAATAATTATATTTTTAGTAATCATCATGGCGTTAAATGAGGTTGACGAAAAACAATTAGTGCCTATTAATAATCTAAATGAAATAATTTTAATAGTCTTCTTGGTATACACATTGCTATCAATACTTCAAAATGCTGGGCATTTAGGAGTTCCTATTCCAGATTGGCTCACAAATCTTTTACAAAATATTATTGACGCGATAAGGAGATTTTTTAGAATTTAAGTATAACGGAAGGATAGGTGTTAAATGGAGGTTAGCGCACTTTCAATGTTGCCGCCGATTATAACTATTGTGTTGGCACTTGCTACAAAGGAAGTTTATATTTCGCTGATAATCGGAATTTTTTCTGGCGTAATGATTTTTACTGGCGGAAATTTTCTAGCATCAATCACGACGTTTTTTGACATAATGGCAGAAAAAGTTGGCGGCAACGTAAATATTTTAGCGTTCCTCGTCATTTTAGGAATTTTAGTTGCGGCTATAACTCGTTCTGGTGCAACTCGTGCTTATGGCGATTGGGCGCGACGTACAATTTCTGGTAAAAAATCTGCATTGGGCGTTACGGCATTTTTAGGAATTTTAATTTTCATAGACGACTACTTCAACTGTTTGACGGTAGGAACAGTTATGCGCCCTGTTACAGATAAATTCAAAATTGCCCGTGCAAAGTTAGCCTACGTCATCGACTCGACGGCAGCCCCCATTTGTATCATAGCGCCTGTTTCAAGTTGGGCGGCGGCAGTTAGTTCATCACTTCCTGAAGATTCGCTTGTCGATGGATTTGTACTTTTCCTGCAAACGATACCTTTCAACTTTTACGCAATTTTGACAATGCTTTTTATGGCGTTTATCATCGTAAGCGACAGAGATTTTGCGACAATGCGAAAATCTGTTGACGAAAGTTTAAACGAATTGAAAATTCCAGCTGAATATAAAGACGTGGACGAATCAAAAATTACGGGCGGCAATGGTAAAATTATCGATTTAGTCTTACCGCTTATAGTTTTAATTGGCGTCTGCATTTACGGAATGCTTTATACTGGCGGCATTCACGACGGCAAATCTATAGCTGACGCCTTTGCAGACTGCGACGCGTCACAAGCTCTGGCGTTAGGTTCATTCATCGCGTTGATTTTCATAACTGTACTTTATGTGCCGCGCAAAGTCATCAGCTTTTCGGAGTACTGCGAATGTTACGCGCAGGGATTTAAAGCAATGGTTCCCGCGATTTTCATTTTGTGCTTAGCGTGGACTTTATCAGGCGTTTGCGGCAGTGACTATTTGAACTTGGGAGGCTACGTCGGAACGATTGTTAAGCAACATACTTCGTTAGCAATGTTCCTGCCAGTAGTATTTTTCATCGTGTCAATATGTTTAGCGTTTGCAACGGGTACAAGCTGGGGGACGTTCGGAATTTTAATTCCAATTTCATTATCGATACTTATGAACTTGCCAACGGAAGAAACGGCGAATTTGCTTGTAATTTGCATAGCGGCGATTTTATCAGGTTCAGTCTGCGGCGACCATGCGTCCCCAATTTCAGACACAACAATTTTAGCGTCGGCGGGTGCGCAATGTAACCACCTTGAACATGTTGCAACGCAAGTTCCGTACGTTATAGTAGTTTCAGCGTGTTGCACGGTAGGATTTTTAGTTGCTGGCGTCGCTCAAAACGGCTGGATTGGACTTGCCGTAAGTTTAGCGTGTATAGCTCTTGCAATGTTCGTTATTCGCGCTAAAATTAATCCTCCTGCAGACTCCTAAAAACTAAAAGCTAATCCCTAAAAGATAAAACTAAAATCGAGGTGTGAAAATTGAAAAGAGCTTTACCAAACATTTGCACGGCGGCAAATTTATTTTTCGGAATGTGTTCAATATTGGCGACGTTTGAAGAAAATTATTTCTTAGCCTCGATTTTCATTTTGCTTGCACTAATCGCAGATGGACTTGACGGTAGAGTAGCGCGAGCATTGGGCGTAGCGTCGGACTTCGGCAAGGAAATGGATTCACTCTGCGACTTAGGATCATTCGGCATTGCACCAGCATTTTTAGCTTATTCATTTTGTCTTTATAATTTTGGTTGGCTTGGAAAAGTAGCAGCGATAATTTTTGCATTGTGCGGAATGTGGCGGCTTGCAAGATTTAATGTCAGCACAGGCGTTGTACACGGCTTTTTCATGGGGCTGGCGATACCTGCAGGCGGCTGTATCGTTGCAACGACTACACTTTTATTTTTAGCACTTTCAATTCACCCCGAAAATTTCGGCATGGTCTACCCGATAACGATAATTGTTGTGGCGTACTTAATGGTTAGTCACGTTCACTATCCAGATTTTAAAGGCGGCGGCGAAAAAATTTTTCCCGTCGCTATCGTTGTTGCAGTAGCAATGTTCGTAGCGATTATGTATTTTTCGCGTGACGCATTATGGCAAGGCGCATTGACGGCAATTTTTTCAACCTACGCTGTTTTCGGCATTGTAAATTCCCTTTTGACACTTATGTCACGGGAAGTGTAAAATAATGCGTAATTCGTAATGCTTAATTCGTAATGGAGATTTTTTTTGCGAGATGATTGCAATGGCTAATAAAATTTTAGTTAATAGATTTGGTGAACCTTATCCAACGAATCAAGATATTAACGCCAAATTAGATGTTTTAATTGATATTTTCGGTGAGTTAAAAACTGATGTTGAAGGCTTAAAAAAAGATGTCACAGAATTAAAAACTGATGTTAAAGGCTTAAAAAAAGACGTAACAGAATTAAAAACTGATGTGGCGCTTTTGAAAAAAGATGTCGAAAGGCTTGACAAAAAAATTGATAAAGTTGAAGAAAATAATAAAGCTGATATTGCTGAAATTAAAGCAGAAATAAATTCTGCGCGTTGGCAAGTAATCGCTGTAGTTGTAGCCGTCGTTGTAATGGTTGCCGCTATTGTTTCAGCGTTGAAGTAAAAATTTTTAATCTTGAATTTGTATGCTCTACTATACTGAAATAGGTGTAAGTAATTTAGAAATTCCTAGTGAAAAATCTTTATGCGTCTATATTTCTGGCTGTCAAAATCATTGTATAAATTGCCACTATCCTGAATTAAAGTTGTGCGATTATGGCAATATTTTGAAGGACAATATATTTTCAATTATTAGCGCATATCTTCCACAAATAACTTGTGTTTGTTTCTTAGGCGAAGGCAACAATACATTCGTCGATCATATTGAGTTCATTAATCACGTAAAATTTGTGCAACGTTTGAATTTGAAAACAGCAATTTATTCAGGCAGAAATATTTTTCCAGAAGAATGGATGAAAATATTTGATTATGTTAAAGTTGGTAGTTATCAGAAAAATTTGGGAGATTTATTCAGTCGTACAACAAATCAGAAACTTTATCTGAATCAAACTGGAAATTTTAAAGATATTACAAAACTTTTTTGGAATTTAAGTAAAAATTTTTAATCGTGAATGGAGATAGTTAGTTGTTTAATTACCCGCTTGATGTAGTAATGGTACCTCTTCAGATAATACTTTTTCTGTTCACGATGTACTTTTTCATCATTGGATTTTGTGGAATGTGGCGTAAATCGGAAAAAAAATTTACTACGCCGCAAAAAAAATTCGCCGTCATAGTTGCGGCACACAATGAAAGCGCGGTTATTGCACCGCTGATAAAAAATCTTTTGTCGCTGAAATATCCACGTGAACTTTATGACGTTTACGTTATCGCGGACAACTGCCACGACAACACCGCCGAAATTGCTGAAAAGGCTGGCGCTATCGTCTGTGTTCGCGTCGATAAGGAAAAGAAAAGTAAAGGCTTTGCGCTTGAATGGATGTTTGAAAAAATTTTCGCTATGGAGCAGGACGGCAAATTTTATGACGCCGTTTGTATCTTTGACGCGGATAATTTAGTTCACCCAAACTTTTTAATGGAAATGAATAACCGTCTTTTGAAGGGCGATAAAATCATTCAAGGTTTCCTTGACGCGAAAAATCCTTATGATACGTGGGTATCTGGAACTTTTGCTATTGCGTTTTGGATTATCGATCACGTGTCGCACCTTGCAAAAACTAATATCGGACTTTCAGCGGTACTCGGCGGTACTGGAATGTGCATAACTGTTGACGTGTTGAAACGTCACGGCTGGCGTGCAACTTGCCTTACTGAAGATATGGAATTTACTATGAAATCTTTAGCGGAAGGATTGAAGACGACGTGGGCGCATGACGCAGTTGTTTACGACGAAAAGCCGTTGACGTTCAAACAATCTTGGACGCAGAGAAAACGTTGGGCGCAAGGTCAATTCGACGTTGCACACCGTTTCATTCCAAAATTAATTGTCGAAGGCTGGCGGCAAAAAGATATTCGCATTTGGGACGGCTGTATTTATCTTTTGCAACCACATTTTTTAATGTTGTCAGCGTTTTTCATGGTCATAAGCTACATTCAGCTTGCAACAGGTCCAATATTCACAAATATTTATTCGGTTATGCCGTCGCAAATTATGACAGCTATAATGATAGGTCAATATCTCCTGCCGATGATAATTTTAATAAAAGTTCGCGCTAAAATTAAGTCGTGGTTTTATATGTTGCTTTACCCAATTTTCATTTACACATGGATTCCGATAATATTTTTAGGTTTTATCCACCGCAACGAACATGAATGGGCGCATACAAAACATACGCGTTCCATGAGTTATGACGATATGAAAAATTTTGAAGGACGCGGAGACTGATTGAATTAAGAATTAAGAATTGTTTAGCTACAGGCTACGCGCTACTAGCTAATTAAGAATTAAAAATTTAAAATGTAGAACTAAATTTCTAAA
>CAMJAZ010000165.1 GCA_946403735.1 uncultured Selenomonadales bacterium | reverse complement strand
CTTTCACGAAGAATACCGACGGTACATTTACTTACAGCGTCATGAATCCTAAAGGCGAAGAAATTAATTATCACGTCACGATTAACAACGGCGATGTCTTGAATGAAAATAATACAAATGTCGTCGTCACAGTCAACAATGGAACGATGACTGACGGGCAATTCACGGGCAACGGTTACGATGTCGACAACGATTTTATTAAAGGTCTGCTGAATGGCAACTTGCAGGTCATAAACAAAGACGATAAAACAACCGTCACCGTGAGAAATAATTCAAACTTGGTTCAAAACGGCAACTCTTACACGTACACGACGCCTAGCGGTACGCCGTATACTTTCACGAAGACTGGCGACAATCAATATTCATACACCGTAACCAGCGGCAACACTACCACGCATTACAACGTTAAAGTTGTTCCTGGCAACATCAATTCAACTAATCACGTACCAGTTACAATTTCTGTTGGCAACGGCAAGATTAATAACGGCGCATTAACCGTTGTGAGCGACGGCGGCAAAGATTATACTGTTGACAATACAAAGATTGCTAACTTGTTGACTGACGTGTTGACGGTCGACACAAACAGCGACGGTACAGCCACGACACTGAAATTTACTGACGACGTAAAAGTTGTACGGTTGATTAGAAATTCTGACGGCTCAACTACCTACAACGTCACGAAAGGTACGACGCCTTACACCTTCACGAAAAATTCTGACGGCACATTCACTTACACCGACAATTCCGACGCGTCAAACGTTTTAATTTACAACGTGACGGTTGATCCAGGTACGCTTACTTATGGCGTCACGGTTAAGGCTGGAGATATTACGCAGACTGATAACGTTGAAACGTCCAACGGCGGCTACACCGTCACGAATGACAACACAATCACAAATAGCAAAGGCGTTATCGCTGAATTGCTTAATGGCAAGTTGGAAGTTGTTTCGCTTGACGGCTTGAATACGACTTTAGCGGCGAAAGATTCTAACGCGCTTAGACGTAACGGCAACAATTACACGTACACTTCGGCAGACGGCAAAATTTACAACTTCACGAAGAACGGCAACGTTTACACGTACACGGCAGACAACGGCGCAATTTATGAAGTGACGGTCGAACAAGGCGACGTTGAAAAAATTTATAACATCGGAATTCAAGTCACTGACGGCGTTTTCTACATAAATGAACAGGGCGAAGGTACTCTTTCACTTGATAAAGCTGAAGGCTACACGATAACGCGGAATGCTGACAACTCCAACTTCACGAACAATTTCAATATCAGCTACAATGAA
Organism: uncultured Selenomonadales bacterium; assembly: GCA_946403735.1. GTDB lineage: Bacteria > Bacillota > Negativicutes > Selenomonadales > Selenomonadaceae > Quinella. Next base: position 3,809 of record CAMJAZ010000165.1, on the reverse strand, counting down.
CCGCTTAAAACTCCTGGCGATACAACACAAGTCACTGGACCTTACAAAACAACCGTCACTGTCAAGAATAACAATGGCAACTCCTACAGTACGAATGACTTCGACATCATTAGCGGAGGGTACAATAACATTAACGCTAACAAAGACGGCTCGTACACAATCAGCGCGGTTAAAGATAATGTCACGTACAACATCAACATTAAGCCTGGCTCAATCGTTAGCGATACGCGAATTCCTGTCACGATTAACGTTAAAGACGGCAAAGTTATCGATGATAATTTCACTGGCAACGGCTATGACGTGACGAACAACGATATTAAAACTTTGCTTGACGGTAAATTGGAAGTTGTGAACGTCGACGGCAAAACTACTGTCAAGTTCAAAGATGAAATTTCTACCTTCATAACGAATAACGGCGACGGTACGTACACTTACGACGACGGCACGAATAAATACACGTACAATAAAAATACCGACGGCACATTTATTTACAGCGTCACAAATCCTAAAGGCGAAGAAATTAATTATCACGTCACGATTAATACGGGCGACATCACGACAACTAACAGTGTCCCCGTTACAATTAACGTTGGTGACGGCACAATCACTGATGACGTATTCAAAGGCGGCGGCTACACGATAAATGACCCAACGTCGAAACTGAAAAATTTACTTGGCGACTTGACCGTAACTCCTACAAGCGACGGCAACCACACGACGATAACTTTGACGACTGGTGAACTTCTCGTACTTAATGGCGACGGCACGTATACTTACACGTACACTGGCGAAGACGGCAACATTACTAAGTACATTATCACGATTGATCCAGGTGATATTTCAAAATTCAAGAATGAAAATGTTACGGTCATTGTTGGCAACGGCAGAACTGATAACGGCACATTTACGCCCGAAGGTTACACCGTACCAAATGACACTATCCGCAGTTTGTTAGACGGCGTCATTTCGGTCACGACGACTGATAACGCCACGACTAAGTTAGACTTTGTCGACAAATCGGAAGGCGTCTTCACTGATAACGGCGACGGCACTTTCATTTACAACAAAGGCGGCGTCAACTATCCATTCACGAAGACTGGCGATAATAAATACACTTTCAGCATGACTGGCGACGACGGCTTGACGACTAACTACACAATTACAATTCAGCCTGGCACGGTTACAAATTATCTTGACGAAAATGTTTCAGTTAAAGTTGGCAACGGTACTTTGAATGACGGTGAATTTACTGGCAACGGTTATAACGTTGACAACGATTTAATTGGCGGCTTGCTTTCTGGCGAATTGAACGTTAATTATAATCGCCGCAATATGAATACCAACGTTGAATTTGCTAATCCTGAAAATCTTACGACGGACGGTACAAATTATAAATACACGAAAGGCGGTGTAACGTACAACTTCACAAAGAATTCTGACGGCACATTTAACTACGTTGTCACGAATGGAAACACCGTCACGACGTACAAAGTTACAGTTGATCCTGGAACATTGACAATTCACAATACACCGCGTGAAACTTCTACGCCGAGTAATACAACGTCCACGCCAAGTAATAACACGTCAACGCCGTCAAATAATTCAACACCGTCAACACCGTCAACGCCTTCAACTCCTACGACACCTTCAAACAATAATTCTAGTTCAAGTGGTGGCGGCGGTAGTTCCTCAACTCCTACCCCGTCTACAAATTCCGTACCTACGCCAGTTTATACAACAACTTCCACTCCCGCGCAGAATACGACTTCAACACCCGCGCAAGATACTACAACGCCTTCCACGAATGAACCGACTAACGATATTTCTATCACGTCAACGCCTGAACCTACTATCACGACGCCGAATGTTGATATAAATTCTGAACCTGAACCGATTGACGAAATAATTTCAACGCCTGAACCTACTGTCACGATGCCGCTTGAAGAAATAATCTCTACGCCTGAACCTACTGTTACGACGCCGACTGACGAAATAATTTCAACGCCTGAATCTGCGCCGACTGATGAAATAATTTCCGAGCCTGAAACTACGCCGCTTGACGAAACAATTTCAACTACTGAAACGATTAATGAAGTTGATTTGAATGAGCCTGACTTAGACCTTAGAAGTTCGCAAATAGAAGAGTTCCCAGAAGAAAAAGGCGACTACATTGACCTTGATGCGCAAGACCACCTCTTGATTGAAACGGTTGACGCTAACGAATCAATCCTAGATATTGACGTTGTCCCCGAAGAATTTAACGAAGCTACTGCGCGGAATATTGTTGATAGAGGCAACGTTGGCTTAACGTCAATCGCTGAAAATCCGACGACTGTTGACACTGGCAATAACGCAAATATCAATGTAAATACTTCTACTGGCAACGGCGGCGGCTTGACTAGCATTAACTCCGCACCTTCAAACAATGCGCCTTCGTCTACTACGTCAACTGGCGGCAATCAAACTAGCGGCTTAAATTCTATTTCAAATAATTCCAATTCAAATAGAACTTCCAATTCACGGTCGACAACTGCCAATGAAAATTCTACTGGCAACTTGACAACTGTTAATGAAAGTCAAGGCGATAATTCAAGCGCTGGTGACAATGATTCTTCGTCGACGGCTGTTAATATGGACGGCGATTTAGGCGCTATTGAATCTGGCAGAAGTGATTCTTCGCAGGAAGTTAGCACGGACGGTAACGGACAAGGTACGCAGGAACTTAGCGCGGGAAATCAAAATACGCAGGATACAAATTCAACGTCTGATAGTTCGACTTCCGACAATCAAACTTCGCAGGATACTAATTCCAATTCAAATTCCGATAATTCTAGCGATAATGAAAAAGATGATGAAAAAGATAATGAATCTGGCGAAAAATAAAATTTGTTGGTAAGATTTGCGCTTAAAAAGGAAGGGCGCGCAAGGACGCGCGCCCGCGTAAATTTCTTTGCGCCAAAGAAAAAGTAGGTTAATATAAAAAATTTCCTACATAAGGAGAAATATTTTTATGAACGCTCCAAAAATTTTTAAATTCATAATCTTCATTGCGTTGTTGTCAATCGGCATTTTCAATTTCAAATTTGTTGAGGCAACGCCAATGGAAATTTCGCCCCACATTTTTGTCGATCAAGTCGACAGGGAAGATTGGTTTTTTAACGGCGACTCAAAAATTATTTTCGTAGGCAATGGCTCACCGCTTTTCCCTGACAAAAAAAGCCATTACATTGATTACGACTCGATAAAGTACGGAACTTTGAATGACGGACGATTTATAATCACGTGTAACTTTCACGATATGTACGAATTTGCGATTTTCTACAAAGGCGAAATTGGCGATGATTCGCGCCGCGCCAGATTTATGATGCGTGACACCGTCGACAGCAACACCAGCCCTTATGAAATTGATTCTGTGCTTGCTGAATTTAATGGACAATACCTTGAGCCTTTCCCGCCAGTTGGCACAAATTTAATTCCCTATCGTGTTGCGGAAATGCTTTATTACATAGTCAAGGGGCAAAAGTTTTACGGAGATTTAAACCCAGCGCTTTTCATTGACGAAACTAACCAAAATATTGTAAATCCCTATACGAATGATCTTTATGAACGGTGCGACGTTGCCCGCAATAATCCCTAAACCTAATATGGAGAAATTTTTATGTCGGCAGAAAGAATCCCAAAAATTTCAGTTATCATTCCAATGTACAATGTTGAAAATTACGTCGGCGAATGCTTAGACAGTCTGCTTTGTCAAACTTTCCAAGATTTTGAAGTCATCGTTGTTGACGATTGCTCGACTGACGACAGCA
>CAMJAZ010000164.1 GCA_946403735.1 uncultured Selenomonadales bacterium | reverse complement strand
TCTACTGAAAATATTTCATTACGCATTATTACACGACGGACGCAACAATATCTTGTGCCTCTTTCTGAATTTGTTTGAGATGATCTTCACTAACAAAGCTTTCAGCGTAAACTTTGCACATATCTTCCGTGCCAGACGGACGCGCTGCAAACCAGCCTTTATCAGTGACAACTTTTAAGCCGCCGATTGATGCGCCATTGCCAGGAGCTTTTGTGAATTTGCCAGTGATTTTATTGCCAGCAAGCGTATCAGCTTTAAGATTTTCAGGCGCCAATTTGCCAAGAGCCGCTTTTTGATCAGGCGTTGCAGGTGTATCTTTACGCGCATAGTAGAATGTGCCGTGCTTGTCAGTAAGTTCTTTATGATGTTCGGAAGGATTCTTGCCAGTTTTAGCGGTAATTTCAATGGCGAGCAAGTCCATAATGATACCGTCTTTGTCAGTCGTCCAAACGCTAGCATCTTTGCAGAGGAATGACGCGCCCGCAGATTCTTCGCCGCCAAATCCCATTGAACCATCAAATAATCCGTCGACAAACCATTTAAAGCCGACTGGAACTTCACAAAGTTTACGTCCAATTTCTTCAGCAACTTTATCGATAAGCGAACTTGAGACCAAAGTTTTACCTATCATAGCGTCTTTGCTCCAGCCAGGACGATTCGTGAACAGATAGCGAATTGCAACGGCAAGGTAATGGTTAGGATTCATCAAGCCTTGTGGCGTAACGATACCGTGTCTATCGTAGTCAGTGTCGTTGCCGAATGCAATATCGTACTTATCTTTCAATGCAATAAGATTTGCCATTGCAAACGGTGATGAACAGTCCATTCTAATTTTTCCGTCATGGTCAGGCGGCATAAAGCTAAACGTATAATCAATGTTAGGATTGACAACGTTAATGGGCTTTTTAATTTTGTAAACTTCGTTGATTAAATCCCAATAGAAAATGCCAGAACCGCCGAGTGGATCTGCGCCGACGTTCAAGCCAGAATTGATAACCGCGTCCATATCGATAACGCGAGACAATCCCTTAACGTAAGGCATCATATAATCCATAAAGTGGACGTTATCCATTTTTACGGCGCGTTCAAACGGAATGCGTTTAACAACTTTGTCGACGCCTTCTTTAATAATTTCATTAGCGCGATTTTGAATTATTTTAGTAGTTTCAGCGCTTGCAGGTCCGCCAGTAGTTGGGTCGTACTTAATACCGCCGTCAGTTGGAGGATTATGCGAAGGCGTGATAACAATACCGTCAGCCTGTTTAGCTTCTTTGCGCTCATAGTTGTGCTCAAGGATAATGCGCGAAACAACAGGCGTTGGTACGGGCTTGAAACCTTCTTGAAGGATAATATCGACGCCATTAGCCGCCAAAACTTCAACGCAACTGCGAAGTGCTGGTTCGGAAAGTGCGTGGGTGTCTGCTCCGATGTAGAGCGGTCCTTGAATTTTTTCAGCGGTACGGTATTCGTAAACTGCCTGCGCGATAGCCAAAATATGCTGTTCGTTAAAGCTGTGGAGTTTTGAACTGCCCCTGTGTCCTGATGTACCAAACGCGACGCCTTGAGTTTTGTCTTCAGGATTAGGTGCGAGTGTGTAATAATCGCTAATCAAAGACGGAAGGTTGACAACGTTTTTCTTCTCCATTAAGAAATCCCCCTCTGTTCGTAAAATCTATAATACGCCCAAATTTTGAGCGGTTATTAACTTGAAATTCTTGCCTTATCAAAATTGAAATAGTAGTTTACAAAACGAAATAATATTTTTAAAAAATTTATTCCCTAATAATTTTTAAAAGTTCATCGCGTTTACTTTCCATTAACGTTTTATCGCCGCGTGATTCAACGTTCAGCCTTATGTACGGTTCAGTTTGAGACCCGCGCAGATTAAAACGCCACGTTGGATAGTCAATACTTAAGCCGTCAATGTGGTTGACTTCGCCGCCGTCAGAATAAAGTTTTTCCACCTTCGCCATAATTTCTTTGACTTTGTCGACGCCAGAAACTTTAGTATTAATTTCACCAGAGCAAGGGTACTTAGCAATTCTTTCACCGACGAGTTGCGATAAAGTTTTGCCCGTTTCGCTGATAAGTTCTAAAATTAAAAGCCAAGGAATCATTCCGCTATCACAATAATAAAAATCGCGGAAGTAGTGATGACTTGCCATTTCGCCGCCGTAAATCGCGTTGTGTTCGCGCAATTTATCTTTCATGAAGGAATGACCAGACCGACAAATAATCGGCGTACCTCCAAGATTTTCAACAATGTCAATCGTATTCCACAATGCGCGTGGTTCACAGACAACCTTTTCACCTTTGTTATGTTCAAGGAAAATTTCAGCCAGCAAGCCGACCATATAATAACCTTCGATAAAGCCGCCTTTTTCGTCAAACATAAAACAACGGTCACAATCCCCGTCAAATGCAATGCCACAAGCCGCGTTATTTTTTATGACAGCGTCCGCCGTTTCTGCGCGGGCATCTTGCAACAATGGATTAGGTACACCGTTAGGGAAAAAGCCGTTGGTATCGTTATGGACTTTGATAACTTCAAAGGGTAAGAATTTTTCAATTTCGTTGATAATCGGACCTGCCGCGCCGTTGCCAGTGTTAATAACGATTTTCAGCGGTTTAAGCGCGTCAACTTCAACGTAGGAAAGCAAGCGTTTAATGTAGTCAGGCATAACGTCAATTTTATGAATTGTCCCAGTAGCTTTTCTGTACGACCAATCGCGGCTTTCATCTTCAATCGCGGCTTTAATATCGAAAAGCCCTGTATTGCTGGAAATTGGGCGGCAACCTTTTTTAACGAACTTCAAGCCGTTGTAATCTTTAGGATTGTGAGACGCCGTGACCATAATTCCGCCGTCAAAATCGTTAAAGCCCGTTGCAAAGTAAATCATTTCTGTACCGCACTGTCCAACGTCGAAAACTTCGCAACCTGCCTCTGCCAGACCGCGTGCAAGCGCGTCACTAATCGTAGGGCTTGAAAGTCGAATATCGTGACCTATGGCAACTTTTTTGGCGTCGAAGAGTTCAGGGAAAATCCTGCCGATACGGTATGCCAGTTCTTGATTGACACTTTCAGGGTAAATTCCTCGAATGTCATACGCGCCAAAACCAGATGTATTAATCGCCATAATCAAACCCGCTTTCTCTGTAAAATTTAATTCAAAAAAATTTTTTCAACCAATTTTATTTTTCTATTCTACCTTATGAAAAAATTTCCTTTTAAATTTGCAGAAAATTTTAAATGAAATTTCGCTGAAATATAAAGCTAAAAGTATCGGCGTATAAAAATTTTTTTAATTTTTAAGCACGAAAAAATTTAACTTTTAGCTTGCAATTATCGAATCTATTATGTACAATTAGCGTACAAAACTGTCAAGGATGTTTTCTTAGGAAAAATTTTTTCAAAGGAAGGGTGAATAAAAATGGCGATGACAATTTCTAATATGGTTAATTCGGGGTTCAATTATAATAACTTTTTCAATGCTACTTCGATTAACCAAAATGCTACACAAAAATCTATATCGAATTTGTGGAATACGTACAGCTCCGCGCAAACAAATTCGACAAGTCAAATTGCGGGTCTGCAGGAAGTAAGGACTAACGCGGCGGCTCTTGTGTCAAGCTACGACGAAGCTAAAAACGCCTTCTATGACGAATTCGATGCTAATATGCAAAATCTTTCTAATTCTGCACAGGAAGTTAAAGAATTCGACTTTGAAAGCGTAGCGGCATTTTCAGCGGCGTCAAAAGTTGTAGAGGCGGCTAGTGAAACGGCTAGCAAAAATGCTGAAGAAACTGCGGCTCAAGCTACAACTAGTGAAACTGTTGAGGAAGAAACTTCAGCGGCGGCAAAAGTTATCGAAAATGCTAACAAGCATCATATCGTACAAAGTGAATTTGGCGCGACCGTTTTAACTGACGAAGAGGCTGGCAAGGTAACCAATGTAGACGGTTCTGTCACTACGACGAATGAAGACGGTTCTAGAGTTACTTCATATGGCAACGGCGCTATCACCAAAACTGAAACGTATGACGACGAAGGTAACAAGCGAATTGAAACAGCGTATAGCAAAGTTATGCAGTCGGCGTTAAAGACGGTTCAAGATTTTGTTGATAACTACAACGGCGCGATTGAATTTTTCCAGGATAATAGCTCCGTTTCAGCACGTGTAGGCAGAATGGCTGAACTTTTCGGCGATACCACTTACCGCGCGTCAAGCTATGAATCTATCGGAATTGGCGTTAATAATGATGGCACTTTGTCGATGGATACTGAAAAAGTTGCTCAAGCGATTGTCAACAATCCTAGCAGAGTTTCAAACGTTCTTGGCGGTACAGGTTTAGCAGACAAGGCAGAAGCGCATGTAGACGTAGCAAACAGCCAGCGCAGTCAGCTTTTCCCAAGTGCACAAGCTATGTTTGGCGAAGAACTTTCTACAGCGTCATTTTATACCAGCGGCGCTTATCTTAATATGAATGCCGCGTCTAATCTTGGGAATTTAGTTAATATGATGTTCTAAAAATTTTTTGTAAGCTATGAATTTTTTGCTGAAGTTAAAAATTTTTTGTTCGACGAAAAAAAGTTCGTCGATTTTTTTTGCGCTGAATCATTCCAGCAACGTCAAATAAAGTTCGTCAATTTCTTTTAATTTAAGTTCATGTGCCGCCGCCAATTCTGCCAATTTCGCAGGATCGACGGCGTTATTTATTTCGTACTCCAACATTTTCAATTCCATTTCGGACATTTTCAATTTCATTTCCAACTTTTCAAGTTGACTTTCATTTTTCGATTCAGCCTTAACTTTAGCCGTCGACGAAATTTTTTCAGCTTTAAATTTTGGCGTTGAAATTTTTTCCTGCTTAATCGCTACGACTTCACGCGGCAAAAATTCAATTACTCGTGACGTAACTGAATCTAGCAAGTATCTATCGTGAGTGACGATTAAAATTGTGCCGTCGAAAAATTTCAGTGCCGATTCAATCGCTTCCCGCGCAGGTAAATCTAAATGGTTTGTAGGTTCATCGAGCAATAAAAAATTCGCGCCAGTCAAGATTAACTTTGCCAGCGCTACACGTGTTTTTTCACCGCCTGACA
>CAMJAZ010000163.1 GCA_946403735.1 uncultured Selenomonadales bacterium | reverse complement strand
ATACTATTTTTATTGACGATATACGGCGCTAACATTTCAGTGTAGCCGTGCTTATTGGCGTGCAAGTCCATCATAAAATTTATGCAAGCGCGTTCAAGTCTTGCGCCAAGTCCGCGATAAAATGTAAAGCGTGCGCCTGTAACTTTCGACGCTCTATCAAAGTCCAAAATTTTCAGCGCGTCACCAATATCCCAATGTGCTTTCGGTTCAAAATCAAATTTGCGCGGTTCGCCCCAACGTCTAATTTCAGGGTTCTGTGAATCGTCAACGCCAATCGGTACGTCATCAGCTGGCATATTCGGTATGCTTAACAAAAATTCGCGTAACTTTTCTTCGACTTCGCGAAGTTCATTATCAAGTGCGGAAATTTTTTTGCCGAGTTCACGAACTTCAGCAGAAATTTTTTCTGTATCTTCGCCAGCTTTTCTAAGTTCACCAATTTTTTTAGACGTAGAATTTTTTTGATTTTTAAGCGTATCGGATTCATTCAAAATATCGCGGCGTTTTTTCTCAAGTTCTGCAAAGCCGTCCAAGTTCAAAGAGTTATTACGATTTTTCAACATAGCGCGTACAACGTCGAGATTGTCGCGTACAAATTTCATATCAAGCATATTATTTTAAAGTTGCCTCCTTTTAATTTTAGACAATTTTATAATTTTTCGCGGCGTATTGCAAATTAAATTTTGACCTACCTTGCCGCCATTGAAAAATTTCTTGAAAAATAGTAAAATGCCGCGCGAGGAGGATTAAAATGGAAGAAAATAAAATTTGGTTTAACTATAAAATGGAAATTAACGGCTTATCGCAGGAGGTTCGATTCAGCAAAGGTGCGATTGAAAAAATTTTCAAGCCGTTTTTACTTAAACTTAGTGAACTGCGTGAAGTCACCGACAGAAAAGTTGTTGCGTTTATCGCCGCGCCGCCTGGTGCTGGTAAAACGACGCTTGTACAATTTTTAGAACAACTTAGCCGTGAAAATATTGAAATTTCGCCTGTACGTGCGCTTGGTATGGACGGTTTCCACTATCCCGCCGATTATCTCAAGGCGAATAAAATTTTGAAAGACGATCAAGAAATTTTACTCAATGATATTAAAGGTGCGCCTGAAACTTTCGACGTTGACACTTTGCAGACGAAATTGCGCGAAGTTCGACAAGAAGGTACAGACTGGCACATTTACGACAGAATGATTCATGATGTTGTGCATGACGTGTTGAGCGTTGAAGACGATATAATTTTGCTTGAAGGAAATTATTTGTTGCTGAAAGATCCGCGCTGGACAAATATTCGCGTTTTAGCTGACTACACCGTCTTTATCAAAGCGCGTCCAGAAATGTTGAAGGAACGTTTAATCAATCGCAAAGTTCAAAGTGGACTTTCACGCGAAGATGCGGAAAAATTTTATTATGCCAGCGATAGTAAAAACGTTGAATGTGTGCTTGAAAATTCTGCCGCCGCTAATGAAACGTGGATGTTGCAGAATGACGGCGACTTTTTCAAAATTGAAGATGATGAAGACGTTGTCATTGACGACGTGAATTTTGGAATGGAAAGCGAAATTCCATTTGAAGATATTAACTAAATCGTATTGATTAAGTTAAATTTTTTTAAACCTACTTTTTCTTTTGGCGAGTTTTACTTTCTTATCAACATTGACTGAAAAAATTTAAATTGCTATAATTTTTGCAAGTCAGACGGTGAGTCGGCTTACCTCTCACATTTGTGGGGAGGTGATGGCTATGGATATTATCGACATCATTTGTACGGTAATTCAAACCGTCGCCATTGTCTACGCCGTGTTCTTTAAGGACTAACGTAGAAAAGCCGCCCTCGTACGGCGGCTATCTTTCTGTAACATTTTAAACTTTGAGAGGTAGCCGACGTGTCCAAAACTGGCTGACTCTTTTTATTTGTTGAGGTGATGACAATGAATCATCAGTTAAATTTTAGCAGAGAAAAAATTTACCGTCAACAAAATTTTATAAAATCTTTTTACGACGCTTGATTTTTTATTCAAAAATTAAGTGCCATAAAAAGTGTGATTATTTTTAAAACATCATTTGCAGATACAAGCAAATACAAAAACGCATTGGCTGTTCCGTCAAGCGCACTGCTAGATGATTGGTACAATTCATAAACGTCAGAGCCTACAAAATAAACCAGAACTGCAAAAATTATAAAGGCTGCCAATTTACCGCTATCGGAATCGCCACCGTTATTGTTACTACAAGTCGCTATTGCAGCTATTGAATAAAGTATAAACATCACAAACAAAGTACAAAGACCTTTAAAAATATGCCCGTCGAAAAGCAGAAAAACTGCTTGGTCAAAATCATAAAATAATTTTTCGCCGATCCAAGAAAAAATGAAAATTAAAACGAAATACCCTAAAATTTTTCCTAAAACACCCATAACAAATAAACACCTCCATAAAAATATTTTCTATTATAATTCAAAATGATTTTCCTTTGGTGTGCCAATGGGACAATTTTGTATTTTAATTCAATCTCATTTACTTTATTTTTATGTATGAAAGGCGTGATGAATTTGAATGAAAAGTTAGCTGAAACGTTGCAATGGTTTCCAGGTCATATGAAGAAAGCCGAGCGACTTATTGAAGAAAATTTAAAGCTGGTCGACTTAGTTATAGAAGTTTTAGACGCGCGAATACCGCTTAGCAGTCAAAATCCAAATTTGCAAAATCTTTTGGGCGATAAACCTAAATTAATTGTGCTGGCAAAATCTGACTTAGCGTCCGTCGAAGATACCAAACTTTGGCTGAAAAAATTTCACGATGAAAATATTTCTGCCGTTGCCGTCGACGCGGTGCAAGGTACGGGCATTAAAAAGTTAATCGCGGAGGCAAAAAGTTTAGCTGAAAAAAATACTCACAAGCTTGTTAAGTACGGCGCAAAACCACGAGCCGCCCGCGCTATGGTTATCGGCATTCCAAACGCTGGAAAATCTTCTTTGATAAATCGGCTGGCTGGCGTCAATCATACGAAAATTGAAAATCGACCTGGCGTCACACGTGCTAAGCAGTGGATTAAAATTGCTGACGGACTGCAACTTTTGGATACGCCTGGAATTTTGCCGCCGAAGTTTGAAGATCAAGACGTTGCATTGAAATTAGTTTGGACTTACGCAATTAGCGATGAAGTGCATGACCTTGAACCGATAACGCATTTGCTACTTGAATTTTTGGCTAAAAAGAATCCTGCGGGAATTTGCGAACGGTACAAAATTTCCGAGCCGTTACCTATAACTGGGCAGGAAATTTTAGAAAAGATTGGATTGAAACGCGGCTGTATTCGTAAAGGCGGCGTGCTTGACGTTGACAAAGCCGTCAAGATGATTTTATCAGAGTTCCGCGCAGGTAAACTTGGCAAAATTACGCTTGATGAAATTCCTATGCCGTGATTATAAATTTGTAAAAAAATAGCCGTTTACTTTCGGCTAATTTTTTTATTTAAATTTATTCAAATGACTGTTTAAATTAACGTCTTTACAATTTCAATAGTTTTCTTTACGCCAGAGCGCGTGTCATCTTTCGGTGTCCAACCGAGTCCGCGCAGTTTATCATTTGTGAGGACAGCACGAACGGCATTTGAAAAGCCGCGAGCTTGAATTTCATCTGGCAATTCAAAAATAACTTCAGTCCCGCAAATTTCGCCGATATATTTTGCAATTTCTCCAAGCGTTAAAATTTCGCCTGAATCGGAAATGTTGTAAGCTTCGCCGCATTGTCCGTTTAAAAGCGTATAAAAAATTCCAGTCACGCAGTCGGCAACGTAGCAGAAAGAAAATTTTTGTTGCCCAGCGCTTTTAAGAATAATATTTTCGCCGCGTACGCCGTTCAACATAAATTGATACAAGACGCTACTGTTATCAAGTCTAAGCGTCGCACCGTAAATTCTGCACGGACGCGCAATTACAGCGTCAATACCGTGTTGGCTGATGTACGCATTGCAAAGCGTTTCGCCCGCACGCTTACTTTCATTGTAACCTGCGCGGAGAGTGTTACAATCAATGTAGCCGCAATATTTTTCGTCGAAGTCATCATTAGCGTTTAAAGCTTTACCGTAAATTTCGACGGACGACAGAAATAAAAATCTTTCAATCTTAGATTTTACTCCATACTCAAGCAAATTATAAGTACCTAAAAAATTTGCCATCATCGTACCAACAGGATCAGTCGAATACAAAACAGGATGAGTATTGCTGGCGGCGTGGATAATGTAGTTGACGGAAAAATCTTGCACGATAGGTTCATTGACATTCATTTTGACGAACTGAAAATTTTTGTCGCCTTCGTAATCGGCGAATCTCTGCGCGGCAATTTTTTCATTACGTCCTGCCGCGTAAATTTTCACGTTTAAATTTTCGTCACGATTTTTTTTCATCAGCACATCAACAATCATCGTTCCAATAAGACCAGTTGCGCCAGTTAAAAGTAAACTTTTTCCAGAAAGCTTTTCCCACGCTAAATTTTCATTTGCCGCCGCGTCTACGTCAGCTTTATAAATTTCGTGATTGATATACATTTTTTTCACCTAAACTCAAAAGTCATAGCCCCAAGAAAAAATATCGTCAACCTTAATGAATAAGTCGTCGAAGATTGAAACTTTGATTTCAGATTTATAGGCGGCTTTTTCTTCGTCGTTAAAGCCAGACCATTCATCCGCATCACATTTAAAATATTCGTGTTCAAATTCAAATTTTCCGTCACGCAAAATATAAACTGTAACACTTTTAGCCCAAGGATCGACAATCCAATATTCTTTAACGCCGTTTGATTCATAAATATCTTTTTTTATGGTTAAGTCATTTTTTTTAGTGGAACGTGAAAGTACTTCGACAACCATATCGGGTACGCCGTTAATTGCGCCTTTCCAATTCAAGATTTTTTTATTTTCCGCAGTAATAACTGTTAAATCGGGTCTGAAAAGATTTCCGTCGGGAAAGTGAACGTCAACATTATCGGGAAAAACGTAGCCGCATTTATTAGCCACGACGTAATTAAAAATTTTGTTGCCTAAATTCATTATAATGCCACTGTGATTAAGATACGCCATTGCCGACATAATTTTTTCACCACCAATAATTT
>CAMJAZ010000162.1 GCA_946403735.1 uncultured Selenomonadales bacterium | reverse complement strand
AAAATTAAAATCCTAAAAATAGGAGGAAAAAACTATGAAGGTACTGTACGTGGCAGCTGAGGCGGCGCCGTTTGTTAAAACAGGCGGCTTAGCGGACGTTGCAGGAAGTTTACCATTTGCGTTGAAAGAACAGGGCGTAGACGTACGAGTAATAATGCCGAAGTTCAGCAAAATTTCAGAAGAATATCGGAACAATATGGAGCACGTTTACGACGGGACGATAAATGTATCGTGGCGTACAAAGTTCGTAGGAATTGACAAGTACGAATACAAAGGCGTAACATTTTATTTTGTGGACAATGAAGAATATTATTACCGTGACGGCGTTTATGGGTATGATGATGACGCGGAACGTTTCAGCTTTTTTGCGCGAGCGATATTGAATTGTCTGCCGGCGATAGACTTTTGGCCCGACGTGATAAACGCGAATGACTGGCACGCAGGGTTAGTACCAGTGCTGTTGAAGTTAGAACATCAAGGCGACGAGCGGTACGCGAAAATAAAGACGTTGTACACGATACATAATTTGAAGTATCAAGGAGTATTTCCAAAGGACGTAATGGGGGACGTACTGGGATTGGATTGGAAATATTTTAATAATGGAGATTTGGAATTTTACGACGCGGTAAACTTTATGAAAGGCGGAATAATCTACGCGGATTACGTATCGACGGTAAGTAAGACGTACGCGCAGGAAATACAATATGAATATTTTGGTGAACATTTGGACGGACTTTTGCGAGCACGTAAAGATGATTTGTATGGGATTGTTAATGGGATCGATTATGAAGCCTACAACCCCGCGACCGATAAGAATATTTTCGTTAATTACGATAATAGTGATGCTTTTACCGCTTTTGAGCGTAAGTGTGATAATAAGGTACGTTTGCAGGAGGTATTAGGCTTACCGCAGAGTCGAAAGACGCCAATGGTGTCAATGGTGACGAGATTAGTAGCGGCGAAGGGATTAGATTTAGTCGTCAGAATGATGGACGAACTTTTACAGCACGAAGACTTTCAATTTGTATTGTTAGGAACAGGGGACAAGGTATATGAAGATTGGTTTAAAGGATTAGCGTGGAGATTTCCGCAGAAGGTAAGTGCGAACATACTGTTTAATTACCAGTTAGCGCAGAGGATATATGCGGCGTCGGACATCTTCTTAATGCCGAGTAATTATGAACCGTGTGGGATAGGGCAGTTAGTAGCGATGCGATATGGAGCGGCGCCGGTAGTCCGAGAAACAGGCGGCTTAAAAGACACGGTCATCCAATACGACAAATACGAAGGCAAGGGCAATGGTTTTGTCTTCTCCAACTACAACGCCCATGAGATGATGTACGCATTGAAACGCGCCCTTAGCACTTACGGCAACTTTGAAGTTTGGCTGAAAATTTCCTCCAACGCTATGAACAGTGACTATAGCTGGACTGAATCTGCGCGGGAATACATTGACCTGTACACCAAGCTGATGAATAAATAATTTTACTGACGCGTAAAAAATTTTTTCTTGACGGTATAAAATCTGTCGAATATTATTACTTCCGATGAGTGAAAACTTATCGGGATTTTTTTTGAATTGGAGGAAGTTTTAATGACTGAAAAAAATTTGTTCCCCTACAATTTCGCAGCTGTTTCCTTTATGAAAAATACATCTGCGTACGTTAAAGAGTGGCTGGATTATCACCTTTTGGCAGGTGTCGACCACTTTTACATTTACGATAACGATAGCCTTGATAATCTTGAAAAAACTTTGCAACCGTACATTGACGCGGGTATTGTCACGTACATTTTCTATTCTGGCGGAAATAAAAAAATTGCCGCGTACAATGACGCCGTGAAAAATTTTAAATTTGAATGCCGCTATATGACATTCATTGACTGCGAAGAATATATTTTACCGCGCCAAAATCAAAGCGTTGTTGAAGTCACGGACGAAATTTTAAGCGATAAAGATAACGTCGGCGGCGTCGAACTCAACTGCTTTTCGTACAACTCCAACGCTCAACCAATAGATACTATTGAAGGAAGTTTGCTTGAAAATTTAAAGCGGCGTGGACGTAAATCATTTGAAATTAGCAATACGATTGTCAATCCGCGTAAAGTCGATTTTATTTTCAATACGCGCTATGCAACGTACTTCGACGGCATTTTAAGGCTTAACGAATACAGCGGCAAAGTTATCGACGATACTTTCACCGTGTCTGAAAAAATTATTGTAAATTCCTATAAACCAGAAACTAATAAACCTAAAGATGATAGCAAGCCTGTTGATACGAGCAAATTTATTTTAAATTCATTTTACCGTAGAAACATTTTTGACGAAAGCATTGTTACTTACCGCGATTCACGCCGCGCAAATTTGCCGAGTGATGACATTGTCGAAGTTTATGGCGTAAAAGTTGACGATGTAAAACTTTTAGCGACGCTGGCAAAAACTTTACTTCCTAGCTTTGATGAAGTTGACGCCGTAGAATATTTTAAAAGCACAGATAATCAGCTGAAATATTTTCGCGGGATTAGTGAATTTTATATCAGCGCCCCAGACGAATTTTTCAACGGCAAGCTTGAAACTTTCTTGACAAGCTTTAACGTAGCTTTACGCCTGCAGAAAAATTTGCTTGATGAAACGGCAGGAAAATTTTTTGTCGACGCGGCATTAAATGCTATTGTTCAAACTTTATGTACGGAATTTTCAAGCGCCGATGCGTACCTTTTCATTCGTGAACTTCCCAAAATTTTGCCGCTGCCTTACGCAACAGTCGAGACGTTGAAGTCAATCTGCGCGGGAATGCTTGAAAGTATGAAAGACGTACTGCAACGTTCAAGCGACGCGAAAAAGAATCGTGACATTGATGAAGATGAAATGGCAACTTGGCGGAAAATTACGGAACTTGACAACTTAGAAAAATTTTTAGCCATATTCGACGTAAAAGTTAAGGTGTAAAAATGAACGTTGACAAAGATTTATTTATGTACGATCTAGTAGCCGTGACGATTGTTCGCGATCAAGCGCAGTACTTGAAAGAATGGCTTGATTATCATCTTTTGGCGGGAGTCAGTCACTTTTTAATTTATAATAATGACAGTAGCGACAATTTGCAGGAAGTTTTAAAACCGTACGCTGAAAAAAATCTAGTCACGGTATCGCCAGCGCCTCAAACTCATCGACAGCTTGAGGCGTACAACGACGCAGTGCGCAACTTCAAATATTTTTGTCGGCTTATGACGTTTATTGACATTGACGAATTTATTTTTCCGAAAGACGGCAAAAGTATTGCACAAGTTACAGATGAAATTTTAGATGCGGCAGACGCGGACGGCTTGGCAATAAATTTTCATACATTTGGTTCAAACAATCTTGAAAAGGCTGATTACAACGTCGGAGTGTTGGAAAGATTTACGCGCCGAGCAGTAGACGATTGGGCGCCGCTTGAAAATGATATCCCAAGTGGAAATGCCGCTGTAAAAGTTATTGTTGACCCGCGCAGAATAAAATGTTTTACTAATCCACACGTACCAAAATTTTTAGACGGTTGCAAGTGCGTGAATGAAAACGGCGTTGAAGTGACGGCAACTTTCAGCGTGCCTGTGACGGCAAATAAAATCGTTATAAATTACTATATGACTAAATCCCGCGCAGAGTATGCAGAAAAAGTTCATCGCCGTGAAACTGCTAAATTTGCTAAACGCAATGAACTTGTCGGCTTTGATGTGAATGACCGCAATGAAGTTGTCGACGAAGAAATTTTGACGTACCGCGAAAATTTATGCACTGAACAAATTCCTAAAGGCGACGCGTTGAAATATTTTGCTGGAAAGAATCGCATTAACGGCGGGCGAATGCTTAAAGCGTTGGTTGGAAACTTAACGCCAGAGTTCAAAAAAAGTAATTTGAAAGTTTATTTTCAAAACGAAAAAAATCGTACAAATTATTTTAATGACATGATACAGCTTTATAAAAATTCTCCGCCTACATTTTTTGAGGGAGACTTTGAAATATTTTTAATTTGCGTGAATGTTAGTTTGTACTTGAAGAAAGGTTACTTAGATCAATTAACAGGCGCATTGTTTGAAGAAGCGTCATTGAATGCCTTGTGCCAAACATTTTTAACAAACATATCGATTGTTGATTTACGGTTGCTGATTGACGAATTGCCGCGCCTTGTAACGTTGCCTTATAAAGCGGTCGACGCACTTTTTGTAGGTACACACGGCGCATTCACTAAATTTTTACAAGAATTCCGCGTAAATGGCGAAATGGAAAAGTTTGAGGAGTTGACCTATTTAACGCGAATGTTGCAAACTCTAGCCGCATATAGGAGCGTACTCAATGAACGCAATAGTAAGTAATTAAAAAGGAGCATTGGCAATGAACGTTGATAAAAATTTATTTCTGTACGATTTAGCCGTTGTTGCCATAATGAAATGTGAAGGTCACTATGTCAAAGAATGGCTGGATTATCACCTTTTAGCAGGCGTCGATCACTTTTTCATTTACGACAACGATAGTCCAGATAATCAGCGTGAAGTTGTCCAGCCGTACATTGACGCAGGACTTGTCACTTATATAGATTATCCTGGTCAAGCGCGGCAGTATGAGGCTTATAGCGCGGCAGTTCGTGAATACAGATATTTTTGACGGCGATGAATTTATTTTTCCGCAAAGTGACAGAAGTATTGTTGAGGTTGTCGACGAAATTTTTGAAAAATTTCCTAATGCGGCGGCTCTTGGCGTAAATATATTTACTTACGGTTCAAACTATCAAGATAAAGCTGATTTACGAAGGGAATATTGGAAAGATTTACGCGCCGTGCATCCGTCGACGATACGCCAATAATTAAAGAAACAGGTTTATACGGTGGTACTGCTCACATAAGTACTATTGCTAATCCGCGCAGAATTTATTATTTTTGCAGTCCGCATTACGCTATATACAACATTGACGATTTTGCTATAAATGAAAACGGCGTTAAAGTCGCAGCATATTCAAATTACCCGCCGACCATTGAAAAAATTGTGATGAATCACTATAGAGTAAAGTCACGCGAAGAATACGGCGGCAAAGTTAAACGCGGCACAGCTGACTTGACAAGAAATATCTACAAGGCTGAAAGTTTTTCACAC
>CAMJAZ010000161.1 GCA_946403735.1 uncultured Selenomonadales bacterium | reverse complement strand
TCCGTTTTCAGTTACATACAGTATAGCATTGAGAAATTGGATTTTGAGATTTTTTCGTATAATAGTGTGAACACACCCTAGTAGCATGTAGCTTATAAAATTTTTCATTACGCATTACGCATTCCTCATTACGTATTAACAAAGGCTTTTTTGGGACAAAGTTGCGAACAAACATTGCAACCGACACATTGAGTTGAATCGACGACGGCTTTACCATTTTTCATAGAAATTGCGGGACAACCGATTTTCATACAAGATTTACAGCCGATACATTTTTCAGCGTCAACTTTAAGCGGCGGATTATGTTTAACGTACTTCAATAATGCACAAGGACGACGCGAAATTATAACGGACGGTTCAGGCGCGGCAAGTTCTTCCTTTAAAACTTCGTCACATTCTTTTAAATTGTAAGGGTCGACAACGCGAACGCGATTAATGCCCATCGCGCGGCAGAGTTCCTCCAGATTAATTTTGCCAGCAGGGTCGCCTTTAATATTGTAGCCAGTCGTAGGATTTTGCTGATGACCAGTCATGCCAGTTATTGAGTTGTCCAAAATTATCACGGTAGAGTTTGACTGATTGTAAGCGACATTAGCAAGTCCCGTCATTCCAGAATGCATGAAAGTTGAATCGCCGATAACTGCAACAGTTTTCCCTTCACTTTCAGCGCCGAGCATTTTATTAAAGCCGTGAGTTGCACTGATTGACGCGCCCATACACAAAGTCATTTCAATCGTGCTAAGCGGCGGCACTGCGCCCAAAGTGTAACAGCCAATATCGCCGAGTACGGTACATTTTCTTTTTTTCAGCGAATAAAAAAGCCCGCGATGTGGACAGCCTGCACACATTACTGGCGGACGCGCAGGAATTTCATCTTCAAGCGCATTTCCAGTTGGAACTTCACGACCAAAAGATTTTGCAATGAGATTTTGCGAAAATTCATCAATACGCGGCAAAATGTTAGCGCCTTCAACTTCAATTCCCAAACTTTTAACGTGATTTTCTATAACGTCGTCAAGCTCTTCCACAACGTAAAGTTTTTTGACTTTCGACGCAAAATTTTTAATTAGTTCGTCGGGCAGTGGATTCGTCATTCCCAATTTCAAAACGCTAGCACTGTCGCCGAAAACTTCCTTGACGTACTGATAGCAAGTCGACGCAGTGATAATTCCAATTTCGTCGGAAAAAATTTCAACGCGGTTAATCGGCGTCGTTTCAGCGTAAGCTTTTAAATTTTTTGTACGTTCCTCAACTACTGGATGACGGCGTTTAGCATTGCCAGGCATCATCACGTACTTGGGGATATTTTTTTCATAAGATTTTTTCACGTCGACACGTTCGCCAATTTCGACAATCGATTGAGAATGAGCAACGCGCGTACACATTTTTATAATAACGGGCGTATCGAATTGCTCTGAAATTTCATAAGCAAGCTTGGCAAAATTCAACGCCTCTGCAGAATCAGACGGTTCAAGCATTGGAACTTTAGCGGCTATCGCGTAATGGCGGCTGTCCTGTTCATTTTGCGAAGAGTGCATACCCGCATCATCAGCTACTACGACGACAAGTCCTGCGTTGACGCCAGTATAAGACAGCGTGAAAAGTGGATCGGCGGAAACGTTCAAGCCAACGTGTTTTTGTCCGCAAAAAGCACGTCTGCCAGCAAGCGACGCGCCAAAAGCTGATTCCATTGCGACTTTTTCATTGGGCGCCCATTCGCAATAAATTTCGTCGTACTTTGCGGCTTCTTCGGTAATTTCGGTTGACGGTGTGCCTGGATAGCTTGACACGAAACATACGCCAGCTTCGTACAAGCCACGCGCCAACGCTTTATTTCCCAACATTAATTCTTTCAAGTTAAAGACTCCCTTAAAAAATAATCACGTAAAAATTATAGCAAATACGTTTAGTAAAATCAAAATTTTTTAGCGTTTAAAAAATTGAGGTAACCAGTAGCACTTTATTAATGCGTATTTAAATTTGTTGTGAATAAAAATCTATTTAAGCGCTTGAATAATTTTCTTGACGCTTGTATAATCTGATAAATAAAATTTCGGGTGAGGGCAGGGATTTTGGACGAAGTCGGTTCAGGTGCAGATGAACTAAGAGGCTGCATTTCCTTTGAGTTTTCAAGAAAATTTAGCTCCGCAAAAGCGCCACATATTGTGAATGTTGGGTTTGACCGCCACCATAGGACTGAATTTCGATAGACGAAAATTCCTAAATGCGTCAGGCAAACTTCCACAAAATCTTTATCACATCTCAAAAAGGTCATCTAATCAATGATTTATTCGCTGAGTTGCCGCGTCGGATTTAACTTTTACAAATTCGACAAGCGACGAATAGACGACGAAAGATTTTTCTGCCTTCACCCGAAATTTTGTTGTACATACGGTAAAAAATTTTTTTGAGAGAAGGTATGAATATGGACGCTTTAATTTTATCCCGCTTACAATTTGCGATAACAACGGTATATCATTTTCTTTTCGTACCCGTGACGTTGGGGTTGTCAATTTTCGTAGCGTTGCTTGAAACGTGGTACATAAATAGCGGCAGTTATGAAGAGCGAATCAAGCTGAAAAAGCTGGTAAAATTTTTCGGCACGATATTTTTAATTAACTTTGCAATGGGTGTTGTCACGGGCATTGTACAAGAATTTCATTTTGGTATGAACTGGTCAGAGTACGCGCGATTTATGGGCGATATTTTTGGTGCGCCACTTGCGCTTGAGGCTTTGACCGCATTTTTTATTGAATCAACTTTCATCGGCGTATGGATTTTTGGTTGGGATAAACTTAGTGAAAAATTGCACTGTCTTTGCATTTGGATTGTAGCATTTGGCAGTAACCTTTCAGCATTTTGGATTTTAGTTGCAAATAGTTTTATGCAACATCCAGTTGGCTATGAAATTCAAGACGGACGCGCGGTCATGACAAGTTTGTTTGACTTAATCACCAATCGCTACGTACTCGGCGAATATTCACACGCATTTTTTGCTGGAATTACGACGGCTGGATTTTTAGTTATCGTAGTCAGCGCGTGGAAAATTGCGACGGATGAAATTTCGCGTGAAATGTTTGTACGAACTTTGCGCCGCGCAGTTTTATTTTCATTGTTGGGAATTTTCGGCGTTATCGGCTCGGGACATATGCACGCGCAATATTTAGCGACGGGAAATCCTATGAAGTTAGCGTCATTTGAGGCGTTATGGGAGACGGAAGATCCCGCGCCGTTCGCTGTTGTGGCTGATATAAATCAAGCGGCAGGGCGTAACGATTCTGAAATTACGATACCTTACCTTTTCACATTTATGGTTCACAATTCATTCAGTGGCGAAGTTAAAGGCATTAATGATTTACAGCGTGAAGCGGTTGAACAGTACGGACCAGGAAATTATATTCCAGATGTACGCGGAATGTTTTGGAGCTTTAGAATAATGGTCGGCGCAGGTATGCTGATGCTTGGAATTGTCTTTGTAATGGGATTGTTAGCGTTTTTCTTCGACAGAAAAATTCAGCAACCTAATTGTCTGCGTTGCGCCTTAAAATTTGCACCGATACTTTTGCCATTGCCATTTATCGCAAATTCCGTTGGCTGGTACATTGCAGAGGCAGGAAGGCAACCTTGGATAGTAGTGGGATTGCAGAAAACCGCGCAGGCTGTAAGTCCGAATTTATCAAGCGGCGAAGTTTGGCTAACTTTAATCGGCTTTACTGGAATTTATCTGTTATTAGCCGTTATTGCGGTATTTACGGCGGTAAGTTTCATTAACCGTACAAAAATCACGGAGGAGGTCGAATAAAATGGTGGGTGATAATGCTGGCGGCGTCAACGTCGACTATGAGCGACGAATAAGCGTCATAGAAACAAAAGTCGATATGTTCATTGACGAAATTCGCGAACAAAATAAAATGCGTGCGGAAGAAATTCGTGCAATGGACGAAAGAATTTTAAAGCTCCAAGAAAGTACTGATGCAAAAATTTTAAAACTCCAAGAAAGTACTGACGAAAAATTTTCTAAAATGGAAGAAAAATTTTCCAAGCTGGAAGAAAAAATTGATGATATTGGAAAAAACGTAAGAAACATGGCGCTGACGGCAATGATTGGCATAGGTGCAATGGTAGTAGCAGTTGTCGGCATTGTTTATTCGGTTATCACGAAAATGTAACGTTTGACAAAATTATTCTTGTAGTTTAGAATTTTTGATAAAAATGGGAGGTGAATTTTATGGATTTAAATATTATTTGGTTCCTCTTAATCGTCGTACTGTTCACGGGATTTTTTATCCTTGAAGGGTTTGACTACGGCGTTGGAATGTTGATGATTGGACGGAATGAAAATGAACGTACGCAATTTATTCGCTCAATCGGTCCAGTATGGGACGCCAATGAAGTTTGGATGATAACGGCAGGCGGCGCGGCATTTGCGGCATTTCCTCACTTTTACGCAACACTTTTCAGTACGGCTTACTTAGCACTTTTTCTGATGTTAATCGCTTTAATTTTACGCGGCGTTGCATTTGAACTGCGCGGAAAATTTGATAGACGCGATTGGAAATTAATGTGGGACGGAGCAATAATTTTCGGCAGTTTTTTACCAGCGCTTTTATGGGGCGTTGCCATTGCAAACTTACTGCGCGGCTTGCCGATTGATTCGCAAATGCACTACGCAGGAAATTTTTTCAACCTGCTAAGTCCGTACACAATTTTAGCTGGCGTAATGTTCGTACTTTTATTCACCTTTCACGGAATAAACTTTTTAATGCTTAGACTTGCTGACAAAAGAATTTGGCTTGACCTTCAGCGTAAAGGTAAATGCGTAGGCGCGGCGGCGTGGCTTGTCTACGTACTTTTCATAATCGCTTCAATGTACGAAACAGATATACTTTCAAAAACTGTCGGCGTAATAATTTTTGCATTAGCGGCAGGTACGCTTTCAGCGTCATGGGATTTTTTGCGCGAAGGTAAACAAAAATCAGCCTTCATCACAACAACGGTTACAATAGCTATAACTACGATAGGATTTTTCGTCGCACTGTTCCCGCGCCTTATGGTTTCAAGCTTGTCACCAGAATGGAGCTTGACAATTTATAATTCCGCGTCGACGACTAGCACATTGTTAATAATGACAGTAGCCGCCTTGATTTTAGTACCAGATCGGAAGA
>CAMJAZ010000160.1 GCA_946403735.1 uncultured Selenomonadales bacterium | reverse complement strand
TGAAGTATTGCTGACGAACGTTGTACAGACCGAAGTTATACAAGCAGTTACTGAAAAAGCAGAGTTCGCGAATTTGGAAATATTCTTTCTTGGTCAAGTGACGAATCACATTTATTTGAGTAATCTTCATTGATTCACCCCCCTTTCAGCACTATTGTAATATTGATTCAGTACAAAAACAAGCGGGCGATTCATCCCACCGCTTATAGAAGCGGGGGTATTCTCGCCTTGTTTGGATAAAATTGTCGTTGATGCAGTTGACTACGGCGATATAAAAATTTTTACGGCGTCACTTTTGAAAACTTTGGCGAAAGGAAAAAATTTTCTCTTCAGGACGGCGGCGGCTTTTCAGAAGATTATCGGCAACGTTACCGATAAAAAACTTTTGACGCGGGAAGAAATTGTTTCAGCTGACAATACAAACGGCGGCTTAATAATCGTCGGTTCTCACGTCAATAAAACAAATTTGCAGCTTGACGAATTGAAAAAAATTCCTGCGATAAAATTTATTGAGTTCGACGTTTTAAATTTTCCGTCGATTGAAAAACTTGCCGCGCAGATTGACAGGGAAATTTCAGCAGGAATAACTGTAACGATTTATACAAGCCGCAAAGTTTTTGAAACTGAATCGAAGGAAAAAAATTTGATGATGTCCGTTAAAATTTCTGATGCGCTTACAAACATTGTCCGTAAAATTCAAGTGCGTCCGAAATTTTTAATTGCGAAGGGCGGAATAACTTCAGCAGATGTCAGGACAAAAGGTCTTGGCGTGAAGAAAGCGTTGGCGGCGGGACAAATTTTTTCTGGCGTACCAGTTTGGAAAGTTGGCGCGGAAAGTAAATTTCCAGGTATGAGCTTTATAATTTTTCCTGGCAACGTTGGTGAAACTGATACACTTTACAAAATGGTCAAGAATTTGGAAGGGTGATTTTAATGAAAGATTACGCGGCAGATTTTGAAAAACTTCTTCAGGAATATCGCAGTAAGGGCGTACATTTTTTGCATTTGAATACGTCAATGCGCAGTTTGTTTTTCATTTTGGACGACAGCTACTATTTGACTTACCGCGACGATAAAAAAGAAATTGCGCTTAGTATTATGTTGGAGCCGCGCGACGATAAGCATAAACCGATTTACTTGTACCGTACGAATGACCGCAGTTTTGATGATTGGTTTGCTGACGCCTGCAAAGATTTTGAAGATATTCCCGACAAAGAATTTTATCACGTTCCGCATTACAGAAATATTTATATGAACTACATTAACGAAGCTGAAAAAGTTCCCGTGAAAGATTTTCTTGCCTTCATTCCTAAAACGAATTACAATATCATAAACAATTACATAATCTTTGAAGAAATTGGTACAGGCTTGGATAAAGTTGGGAAAAATTCTAAGCCAATGCAAGATGATACAATGAGTGCGCATATTAAATATTGGTTGCGTTTCAACGAAGAGGAAATTAAAGCGTTCAATTACGTTATCGCCGAACCGATGAAAAAATTCTCCGCAATAAATCTTGATGCGATTGAAGAAATTATCCCAGCACATACAAGCGTACGATTTGTTTTTGATAATGGGTCGATAGAAGTTTTGAAAAAAATTTTGAAGGAGTCAAGCGAAAAATGAAAATTACAATCGGCAGTGATCATGGCGCGGTTGAACTTAAAGACGCCGTTAAAAAAGTTTTAGCTGACTTAGACGTTGAAGTTGATGACGTTGGAACTTTTGGCACTGATTCGGTAGATTATCCTGACATTGCTGAAAAGGTCTGCGCGGCGGTTACAAGTGGTAAATCTGACAGGGGAATTGTACTTTGTGGTACGGGCATAGGAATTTCAATCGCGGCGAATAAAATTCACGGCATACGTTGCGCACTTTGCAACGACGTTTACAGCGCGAAGATGTCACGTAAGCACAACGACGCTAATGTTTTGGCAATGGGCGGAAGAGTTATTGGATACGGTCCAGCAGAAGAAATTGTACGTGCTTGGATTGCGACGGAATTTGAAGGTGGACGGCATGAGCGCCGCGTAAATAAAATTTCTAAGTTAGAAAGTTAAACTTTAAAAAATCTCAACAATAAAAAAGTGCAAGTCGTGAACCTGCACTTTTTTATTTTCTGTACATCAAACTAAATGAAGGTCAGTAATTTTTGGTAGATTCTCAAGTCCAAATCTTTGAAGACGTTGAATACGACAACTAAATTGTTTGTACGCAAAAATTTTTTTACGGTGGCAATGGCAATTTCAGCCGCCCTTTGATTAGGAAAATGAAATTCGCCAGTCGAAATGCAACAAAAAGCAAGGCTCTGTAATTTATATTTCGCCGCCAAATTCAAGCAAGATTCGTAGCAGGACGCCAGCAAATTTTCTTCGTCAAGATTCGGTGCGCGATTAATTGGGATTATTGGTCCAACGGTATGAATCACAAATTTACTAGGCAAGTTGAAAGCAGGCGTAATTTTAGCTTTTCCAGTTGGTTCATTTCCATTTGAAATTTTGTTGCAAGCGTCTCGCAGTTGCAGTCCAGCGGCAGAATGAATGGCGTTATCAATGCAAGCGTGAAGTGGTATGAAACAGCCAAGCAAGGCGGAATTGGCGGCATTAACAATCGCGTCAACTTCAAGCCGCGTAATATCGCCTCGCCAAAGTTTAATATTTTTTTCAATGTTAGGAATATCATCAAGCTTTACGACGCCGCGTTCATAAATTTCAGCAGATAAAATTTCGTCCTGCAACTTCAAAAATTTTTCGTCAAGCGGCATAGGCGGTCTAACATTCATAAGCGCCCGTAAAAGTTTTCTCTGTGACGTTAAATCGTCTGGGATTTTCTCAATGCGTAAGTCTGGCATTTCGGCAAGCAAGTGCGCATTGAGTTTTTTTATTTTCGACAATCGATCCATAGTTAAGCCCTCAAACTTTCATCAAAAAATTTTTAATGTCAGCGTCTATTAAGTAACTTTGCGGTAAAATTTCTTCAGGCGTGAAAATTTTGCCTTGATTGACGCAAATATACTTTGACTTGGGATTTTCAGCCGTGAAACGCCAAAATGGAAATTTAATAATGCCAGGCGTATTCATTCCGACGCCTAATTCTAAAAAAATAATTTCGTCGTGCAAATGTTTCTGCATAAATTTTTTGTAATTGTACGACGCAACTTTCCAGCCGCTATCCTCAACGAAAGTATCATCAATACGCAAATTGGTAGTCATCATTTCGCCGCATTTCGGACAGCGCGGGAAAAGTTCGTCGGGTACGGAAAAATTTTTTTCAGCGGCAAACATTTTGCGTACAATTTCTTCATTGTCATAAGTTTTATTGTGGCAAGGCGTAGAACATTGGAAAAGCCCGTAATCGCCCTGCGTGTAGAAAAGCCGCGCTTTATCGAAACCGTTATTTTGGAAAAGGTGGTCAACGTTCGTCGTCAAGACAAAATAATCTTTATCGCGTACAATTTTAAAAAGTTTTTGATAAACTTCACTTTGCGGTTGGTCGTAGCGGTTACACATAATGTTACGACACCAAAACGCCCAAAATTCGCCATCTGTTTCGTAGGGATAAAAGCCGCCGCTGTACATATCGTGAAAGCCATAGCGTTGCTCGAAGTCCGCGAAATATTTTTTAAAGCGTTCGCCAGAATAAGTGTAACCCGCCGCCGTAGAAAGTCCTGCACCTGCGCCGATTAAAATATTTTTAGCGTCGTGAATAATTTCAGCAACGTTTGCAATTCGTTCGTCAAGATTCATTTTATCACGTCCAAAGATTTATTTTTATTGTACATTAGCCGTCAACTTTTGGGTCAAAAAAAGCGCCGATACATTCGACGCTTAATCATTTATTATCAACTAACTAATATTACTTTTGAGCCATAGCTTTGCACTTTGCGCAGTGTGGACAATCAGCGCCGCCGTTACAACAAGCCGCCTTGCCAGTCGTAAAATTTCTATAAATGCACTTGACGCCATAAGCAAATCCACCTGCTATGCAGATGCCTAAAATTACTGTTGCAACCATTTTTGTCAACTCCTATTCAAAGCCTAAAAGTTTGCCAATTTGATAGACTGCAAGCGCCGCTACCCATGCTACCGCGCAGGTGTAGAAAAATGCAAACGCCATCCACTTCCAACTTTGAGTTTCCTTTTTAATCGTACCCAATGCAGTGACGCAAGGCGAATAAAGTTGCGTAAAGACGATAAACGCTAACGCCGCTAATGGTGTGAACGCCGCGCCCATTCCAGTTGCTAACATAACTTCGGAAGTTTCTTCAGCGTCTTCAGCCTCCGTCGAAATATCATCTGCGCCGTACAAAATGCCGAGTGTCGATACAACAGCTTCTTTAGCCAATACGCCAGTCACGACAGCCGCGCCAGCTTCCCATGTGTCAAATCCTTGTGGTGCGAAAAGTACGGAAGTTGCCGAGCCGATACCTGCTAAATAACTTTCGCTCATTTCGTCCGTCATACCGTCTGAATTAAAGCTACTCAAGAACCAAATTGCAACGGACATTGCAAAAATTATCGTGCCAGCTTTTACAAGATAGCCTTTGCCTTTATCCCACGTTTCAAGCAAAACTGTTTTCATGTCAGGCATACGGTACGGCGGCAATTCAAGCAGGAAAGTTGATTCTTGACCTTTAAACGTCGTTGAACCCAAAATTTTCGCCATTAAAATTGCAACTGCCACGCCGACAATGTACATTAAGAAAACAATGTTAGCCGCGTTGCCTGGAAAGAACATTGCCGCAAATAATGCGATAATTGGAACTTTCGCATTACAAGTTAAAAACGGCGTGATTAAAATTGAAATCATTCTGTCTTTGTGTGAATCAAGAGTACGTGCGCCCATAATTGCAGGTACGCCGCAACCAAATCCCATTATCAACGGCATAATTCCTTTACCAGATAAACCTGCGCGGCGCATAATCGGATCCATTATGAAGGCAACGCGAGCCATATAACCTGTTCCGTCAAGAAAACTTAAGCAGAAAAATAATGTGAAGATTAACGGTACAAAACTTAAGACGCTACCGACGCCAACAATAATTCCGTCCGATACAAGCGACTGCATCCAATCAGCGACGCCAGCTTCTGCCATTGCTTCACTTGCCGCGACCGCTACATTTTCTTCAAAAAATTCACCGAGCATATCTGCAAGCGGTTGACCTATCCACGTG
>CAMJAZ010000159.1 GCA_946403735.1 uncultured Selenomonadales bacterium | reverse complement strand
CCTCTTTTATCTTGTTCAGCTTTTCTAATATCTTCGCTCAAATCTTTTCCCAAATTTAAATCTTGAAAATCTTTATTATCAGGTACACGCATTGCAAAATTGTCCGTCTTATCGAATTGCACTTCACCAGAATTTATGCCAAGTTCGAGTACGTGACCAGCGTATTTTTTATCGGCGGAAATGAAATGAAAATGCCAGCCGACGGAATTTAAACTGCTCATGTAAGCTGGGCAATAAAGTCCGACAATCGTACCGCGAATATTTGTAAGCGTAACTTCTTTTTGCGTAGCTTGCAGAGCTTCAACCAACGTGGGATAAGGTTTACTTTGTTTAGCCTCACTGCGAATTAAGATTTGCGAATATTCAGCGGGAATTTTCACCATGTAAAAACTATTTGCGCCTTCCTTTTGTACGCACTCATTCAATTTCTCTTCCAACGCGGCTTTAGTTTCGAGATTGTTTACATTTATTGAAAAATCTTTATCAAAAAAAGTTATATTTGAAAACGGAATTGTATCAGTTGGACGCATAATTTTTGCGCGGCAATTTTGATCACCTTGATAAATAACGCCGTCCAACGCAATCAATTCGCCGTTCAAGCCGTCAAAAGTTCCGATACCAGTATCGCCGAATTTTTTCCAATCTTTAACAGTGATACTGCCTTCAAAATTTCCGAGTGTAAGCGATTGGAGCAGGGCAACTTGATTTATCGTTTCTCTATCATTTTGAGCAAGCGCCAAATTTGAGTTAAATAAAAAAGTTCCTGCCAATGCGGCAACACCAAAAATTTTTTTCAATTTCATAATTCATTCCTCCAAAAAAATTATTCTTCCAAAACGCGCGGAACTTTAAAGTAGCCGTCATCTTTAAGCGGCGCATTGGAAAGTGCAAGCTCTCTGGCGAGTGAAGGTTTAACTTCATCTGCGCGGAAAACATTTTGCATAGGTACGGCATAAGTTGTCGGTTCAATCTTCGTCGTGTCAATCGACTGAAGATTTTCGACGTAGGTTAAAAATTTGTCCAACTGCGCGATAACTTCGGCAGATTCTTCAGGACTAATATTAAGGCGCGAAAGGCTTGCCACAACCTTAACGTCATTTTCAGTAACTTTCAAAATACGACCTCCGTTTTAGCTTTTAGCTTTTATGTTAGGATTTTTTCCTACTTCCTACTTCCCTACTTCCTACTCCCTACCTCCTACTCCTTTATATTAATTTTAGCATACTATTTAATCTCTGACAACTTTTTAGGAAGAATTGACACGTTATCGCCTTTCTGATATATTTTGAATGTTTTTGTAGACAAGGAAGGATATTTTTATGGCGGAAATAAAGAAACAGCGACGGCGTAGCGGCAGACGCATGGTCAAGGGAATAATTTTTTTATTGGTTAGCGGCTTAATTTTGGGTGCGGTAGTGTACCTTCCAATTTTCACGTTGCAACAAATAAATTTGGTTGGCGCAACTTATTTGACGGAAGAAGACGTTTTGAAAGTTGGCAACATTTATATTAATGAGCCGTTATTTCAGCTGGAAACGGATAACGTTGCAAGCCGCCTTTCAAAAGATGTTCGCGTCGAAGATGTAACCGTCCGCCGTTCCTTGCCGCATACGTTAGAAGTTATCGTCACGGAAAGAAAGCCAATCGCAACGGTTGTCTGCAATTACGGCTACCTTGATATTGACAAGCACGGTAAAATTTTGGACAGCTATAAAAATCTGCGTGAAATGCAAATTCCAATGATAACTGGTGCAATCATCAAAGATTTGTACATTGGCGACGAC
Source organism: uncultured Selenomonadales bacterium (assembly GCA_946403735.1). GTDB lineage: Bacteria > Bacillota > Negativicutes > Selenomonadales > Selenomonadaceae > Quinella. Next base: position 3,395 of record CAMJAZ010000159.1, on the reverse strand, counting down.
GTGGAAGATGAACTTGTCCAAAAAATTTTAGAATTTCTTGATATGTTAGACGCCGCATCGTTGAATAAAATTTCTGAAGTGGCGATAGTTGCAGAAAATTATATCGTTGCATACACGGACACTGAAAGACCTGTGCAAATTCGCATTGGCGCACTTGAACGGCTTGAGGAAAAAGCGAAGTTGACGGAAGATTTTCTGCGCGACGTTGATAAAAATCCTAACGCGGTGGAGTACGTCGACTTTAACTACACTGCGCCATTTATAAAATTGTATCAATGAGTAGTTAGTAGGTGGTAGAGTATAGGTAAAATTTTTTTATATTTTAAAACTACTTTTTCTTTGGCGAGCCGAAAAAGTAGCAAAAAGAAACAGCCCGCTGAAATCGCATCACGCGATTTACGTGGGCGGGCGCGCGTCCTTGCGCGCCCTTTTCTATATAACAAAAATTTTTAGTTATTCAACTCCACCTAATAATTATTAAAAGCTAAAATGGAGGTAAAATTTTTATGAAATATGAAGCAGTAATTGGTTTAGAAATTCACAGCGAATTAAAGACGGCTACAAAAATTTTTTGCGGCTGCGCTACAACTTTCGGCGCAGAACAAAATACGCACACTTGCCCAGTTTGTTTAGGACTGCCTGGCGTCTTGCCGACTATTAACAAAAAAGTTGTTGAGTTCGCGATAAAGGCAGGACTTGCTACGAATTGTAAAATTAATCGTTACAGCAAATTTGACAGAAAAAATTATTACTATCCCGACTTGCCAAAAAATTGGCAAACTTCCCAGTACGACTTGCCTATAGCTTATGAAGGACACGTCGATATTGAAGTTGACGGTGTGAAAAAAACTATTCGCTTGACGCGCATTCATATGGAGGAGGACGCGGGAAAACTTGTTCACTCTGGCACGACGATTAAAGATTCTGCAACTTCCAACGTCGACTATAACCGCACTGGTGTACCGCTGATTGAAATTGTTTCTGAACCCGATATGCGCTCTGCCGCAGAAGCTCGCGCCTATATGGAAAAAATTAAATCCATTCTTGAATATATCGACGTGTCAAATTGTCGTATGGAAGAAGGCAACCTCCGCGCAGATATTAACGTTTCACTGCGTCCCGTCGGTAGTGATAAACTTGGTACGCGGACTGAAATGAAAAATATAAATTCATTCAAGGCGCTTGAAGACGCGATTAACTATGAAATTGAGCGTCAAGCTGACGTTTTGGACGACGGTGGAAAAATTATTCAAGAGACGCGCACTTGGAATCCTGAAAAGGGTATCACTCAATCAATGCGTTCAAAGGAAGATGCACACGATTATAGATATATGCCTGAACCAGATTTGCCGCCGATTGTTACGACTGATGAAGAAATTGAGGCGTTCAAAAAATCTTTACCAGAACTTCCTGACGCTCGCCGCGAAAGATTGATAAAAGATTTTGGTTTGTCTGAATACGACGCTGGAATCATTACAAGTTCCCGCGCAATGGCTGAATACTTCGACGCCGTTGTAAATTTTGGCGCTGATGCAAAACTTGCCGCTAACTGGATGATGAGTGACCTTTCAAAAAATCTTAACGCGGACGGCCTGACGATTGAAAATTCACCTGTCGACGCTAAACGCCTTGCCGAAATGATTCAGCTGATTCAAAAAGGAACTATCAGCGGCAAAATTGCTAAAACAGTTTTTGCGGAAATGTGGAAATCTGCCGATTCGCCAGAAAAAATTGTCAAGGCTAAAGGTTTAGTGCAAATTACTGACACGGGCGCGATTGAAAGTGTTGTCGCTGAAGTTATCGCGAAAAATCCTAAAGCTGTTGAAGAATATCGCGCAGGTAAGAAAAAAGCTATTGGCGCACTCGTCGGACAAGTTATGAAGTTGACGAAGGGCAAGGCTAATCCGCAACTTGTCAATCAGTTGCTGGCGAAAAATTTGGAGCAAGCGTAAAAGATTATGAGTAAATTTAAAATTTATACTGACGGCTCGTGTTTAGGAAATCCTGGCGCGGGCGGTTACGCGGCGATTATTCTTGACGAAGCTGGGCGAAGTGAAAAATTTTGCGGCGGCGAATCGTACACGACGAATAATCGAATGGAACTTATGGCGGCGATTGTCGCATTGAAAAAAATTTCAAACGGTGATAGCGCGGAACTTTTCACGGACAGTAGTTATTTGCGAAATGCCTTCACGCAAAATTGGTTGGCTAATTGGAAACGGCGCGGTTGGATTTTGTCCAATGGAAAAAGCGTCAAGAATCAAGATTTGTGGATGACCCTTGACGCTTTAATTTCCAGTCGCAATGTAAATTTTAATTGGGTACGCGGTCACGCTGGTGATACGTACAATGAACTTTGTGACAAGCTTGCACGCAGTACCGCTGAAAGTTTTCAATCGAAATTTTAATAGCCATTATGAAGTGTTGGATAATTAAATTTTTTTTAATAAACTACTTTTCTTTTGGCGCAAAAGAAAAGTAGCAAAAGAAAACATAGCGGCATTTGTGCGCCTCGCGTTCAGCGTTACAGCAATTAAACGTTTTACCGCGTCCATTTGCTACATTCACACAACTTTTCAGCAGGCGCTGGGAAATGCCGCTAAGCACCATCATTTTTAGCTTTCCTATTTATTCAACATAACCTAAATTTTTTGCAGTTTAAAAATAGTTTTGGAAGTTTGAGTTTCACCCGCTTTTAAAATTGGCTTTTCAAAGTTCGGCAAATTTATAGCGTTGGGATAAAATTGAGATTCAAGCGCAAAACCGCTACGTACATTTTCAAGCCAATTCCCAGCGTAAAATTGCAAGCCGCCTTGAGTAGTAAAAACGTCAAGCGCAATTTTAGATTTAGCCGCCTCCGCGTGAGCGGCTTTTTTCATTTCGCCGAACTTTCCAACGCAGAAATTGTGATCGTAGCCGTGGCCAAAATTTAATTCGTCGAAGTCGTCATCAATGTGAGCGCCAATTTTCTGTAGCTGTCTTAAATCCATAGGCGTATTCTCAACGGGTAAAATTCTGCCGTCGGGAACTGATTCAGCATTTGCCCAAGTGTACGAATCAGCGAAGATTTGAATTTTCTGCCGCAAAATATTTCCGCCGCCGTCCAAATTAAAGTACGTGTGATTCGTCAAGTTACAAAGCGTGTCGGCGTCAGAAGTTGCCGTGTAGGAAATTTCAAGCGCGTTATCGTCCGTCAAATTGTAAATCACCGTGACTTTAATGTTGCCAGGATAGCCGCTTTCACCGTCAGGACTTTTAATCGTCATTTTTAAGCCGTCGTCAGTAATTTCATCCGCCCAAATTTTTCTTTCAAAGCCGTTAAAGCCGCCGTGCAAATGATTTTTGCCATTATCATTTTTATCAATCAGATAAGTTTTGCCGTTCAACTCAAACTT
>CAMJAZ010000158.1 GCA_946403735.1 uncultured Selenomonadales bacterium | reverse complement strand
ATAAACCCTTGCAAGGGTTGAAAATCTAAATTGATATAAAATTTATTGGATTAACGACGTTGACTTTCTGAATTATTTTCATCAGTTTCAGATTTATCTTTATCGGGCGGAGGAAGTGGACGACCATTTTCATCTTTCGGCGGCTCGGGACGGTTAGAATTATCGCCACTACGTTTATCATTGGAGTTGTCACCATTTCTATCAGGTGGAGGAAGTGGATTGCCATTTTCATCTTTCGGTGGTTCAGGCGGTTTATTTTTGTCGTTATTCCTGTTACCTAATCTGCCGTTTTTCACGTCGTCAATTTTATCTTTAGCATCACGCGCCCTGTCGTATTTATCCTGCGCCTTTTTAATATCGCTGTTGGAAATTGCCGCGCTTGCAACGTTGACGCTAGACGCCGATACGCTAAAAATAAATGCGCCCATAATCATCGCGCTTAAAATTTTTTTCAACTTCATAAGATTATACACCTTTCAAAATAAAATTACAGTGTTTTATCGAAAAATTTAGCGCGAAAATAAAATTTAAATTCCATTAAACTTTATAAAAAAAGCCGCCAAAATTTTCAGCGGCAAATTTTTTTGTACAAAAATTTTCAGTCGAAATAATTTATTTTCATAGCGCCTTTAAGTCGTGCCAAAACTTCAGATGCTTTTTCACGCGCTTTTTCAGTACCTTCACGCAAAATTTTTAAAACTTCGTCGGGATGAGCGCCATACTCTGCGCGGCGTTGACGAATCGGCGTTAAAATTTCCTCAAGCACTTCAAGTAAAAACTTTTTAACTTTCACGTCGCCAAGTCCACCGCGTTGGTAATGTTCTTTCATATCGGCAACAACTTTTTTATCCGCGCAGAAAGCGTCAAGGTACGTGAAGACAACGTTTCCTTCGACGTGACCAGGATCGCTAACTTTAATGTGCAATGGGTCGGTGTACATATCCTTAACCTTCGCGGCAACCGTCGCTGAACTGTCGCTAAGATAGATACAGTTGCCCAAAGTTTTACTCATCTTAGCCTTGCCGTCAATTCCAGGTAAGCGGCGGCAAACTTGATTTTTCGGCAGATAAATTTCAGGCGCTACTAAAACTTCGCCGTAAATGTCATTTATCTTGCGTACAATTTCGCGCGTCTGTTCAAGCATTGGAATTTGATCTTCACCGACTGGAACAATATTTGCGTCAAAGGCGGTAATGTCAGCCGCTTGACTTACTGGATAACATAAAAATCCTGCGGGAATGCTCGTTTCAAAACCTTTTTGCGCGATTTCAGTTTTGACAGTAGGATTTCTTTCAAGCCGCGAAACTGTCACGACGTTTAAATAGTACGCCGTCAACTCGAAAAGTTCAGCAACTTGAGATTGAATAAACAATGTAGACTTTGTAGGGTCAAGTCCAACTGCAAGGTAGTCAAGCGCCACGTTGTAGACGCTTTCACGAACTTTAGCAGGATTATCCGCGTGATCAGTCAACGCTTGCGCGTCAGCTATCATGATGAAAATTTTGTCGAACTCACCAGAGTTTTGCAACAGCACCCTTTCGCGCAAACTTCCTACGTAATGACCAAGATGTAATTTGCCCGTTGGTCTGTCGCCTGTCAAAATAGTTTTCAATATATCACTTCCAATTTAGCTTTTAGGTGTGAGCTTTTAGAAAATTTATAATTACGCATTACGCATTAAGCATTCCTAATTAACCAAAAAAGTCTTCGATACCGTCAAAAATTCCCTGCGCACATTTTAAGACGCCTTCAGGAGATGACATTAACTTTTCTTCTTCGGGATTTGATATGAAGGCAAGTTCAATCAAAGTCGCCGCCATATCGGTATTTCGTACCACGTAGAAGTTGCAAGGCTTAGTACCACGACTCGGCGTTTTAATCTGATCGCAAAGTGCCTTACGTATGCAATCAGCAAGCCTTATCGATTTAGGACCTTCTGTCTCGCCGTAGTAGTAGCCAGTAGTTCCTCGCGCAGTTGAATTCGTGAAACTATCGGCGTGAATTGAAATGAAAATGTCAGCCTTTGCATTGTTAGCAATGTCACAACGCGCTTGAAGTTCTTCGATAGCTGATGCCTTCGCGCCCGCAGGCGAAACAGTTTTATCAGTACGCCGCGTCATTATGACGGTAGCACCTTCAGCCTTCAAAAGTTTTTCAAGTTCCAATGCAACGTTAAGCGTAACAGTTTTTTCCATAACGCCACTAGGACCAATAGCGCCAGCATCATTGCCGCCGTGACCTGGATCAATCGCAATGATTTTACCTTTAAGCGTCATCAATTTTTCTAAGTCTTTGTCAACTTCCGAAGTAGGACCACTCGGCGTAGTAGGTTGTTGATGTTGTCTACGTTCGCGCTCTTCCTTAGCCCTACGTTCACGCTCTTCTTTAGCCTTACGTTCTTTTTCTTCCTTAGCTTTACGCTCTTTTTCTTCCTTAGCCTTACGTTCCTTTTCTTCCTTAGCTTTACGCTCTTTTTCTTCCTGCTCTTTACGTTCACGCTCTTCTTTAGCTTTACGCGCCCGCTCTTCTCTAGCTTTCAATTCATCATCTTTTTGTGAAGGATTTTGCGTAGATGGTGTTGACGGAGTAGAAGGCGTTGACGGTTTAGGCTTTTCATTTTGGAACACGCTGGGAACTTCGATAACGTCAATAACCATTCGGCAACCGCTAGGTCCACCTTCAAGCCAGAAAATATTTATCTCCGCCATACTTTCAACGACGACACGAACAGTAGTTGAGTTAAACTGCCCAATTCTTATTCGATTGGCAAGCGGCGAACCTACAAGATGTTCCTTTTGTACGCTTGAACTTAGTACGGCGTTTTCAAGGTCGACGATTAATCGTGAAGGATTTTCAAGGTAAAGTTCCTTGTAATCACATTCTTTAGTAATGTCAAGCACGATTCTAACTTTTTCGCCAGTGTTACTGTACCGAAGATTTTGTACGCTTGCAGGACGTGACGCCGCCTCGACAAATACTGAACTCATTAAAAATGCCAAAAGGAGAGCCAGCAATATTTTTTGATACAAGTTTTAACCCTCCTTTTACATTCTTAATTCTAAATTCTTAATTCAAATTAGGTTTCGTATGAACCGTAACGTTGCTCCAACTTTTTAAATCCCCAAGTCAAAACAGCCGTCATTACTAAGTAGAAAATACCTGCGATTAAAAACGGTGTCATATCAAATTCACGTTGAACAATCGTTCGAGCCACGCGTAAAAGGTCGTTCATCGCCAAAATGTAAATCAGCGACGTATCTTTCACAAGGTTAATTGTTTCATTTGAAATTGGCGGCAAGACGACGCGCAGAACTTGCGGGAAAATTATGTAGCGCATCATCTGCCAATGTTTAAGTCCCAACGCCTTCGCCGCTTCGTACTGTCCACGCGGAATAGCTTGAATACCTGCGCGGAAAACTTCTGCAAAGTACGCCGCGTAATTCAGCGTGAATGCTAAAAGTGCCGCCGCTACGTCAGAAAGTTTTATTCCAACCATCGGCAACGCGAAGTAGACGAATAAAAGTTGCAACATCAACGGCGTGCCGCGCATTATCCATACGTAAAATTCCATTAAGTACCTTAGCGGCGCAAAAGTTGAGATTCTGCCAAGCGCCGCTAATGCACCTAGCGGTAAGCTTAAAACTAAAGTCACGACGAAAATTTGTAACGTAACTTCTGCGCCCTCCATTATGAGTAGCGCCATTTCAAAAAATTTTTCCATTCACGTTACCTTTAACGTTTATGCGGATTATCTAAACTAACAATACCTAAAATGCCGTCGACGCGAATTTTGGAAGTATCAATTCCCGCCTCCTTAGCCGCTTTAAAGTAGGCAACGTAATCAGGAGCGCCGCCTGTCACGTCGTCAAGTTGTTCGTCAGTTAAAATTTCATCCTTCCTAATTGCCGCGTTCATTTTAATCACTCCTTTTTAGCTTGTAGCTTGTAGCTTGTAGCTTGTAGCTCATTAGCCTGTAGCTTGTAGATTTTACTTTCTACTGCTGATTTTTAACTTTAATCAAGTCAGCGCCAAACCATTCTTCAGAAATTTTCTTTGCCGTACCGTCAGCAACAATTTCATCAAACGCCTTTTGCACTTCGTTACGCAATGCAGTATTTTCCTTTGCAAACGCAATACCAAATTCGCTAGTAGGTCCAACAACTACGTTAATAGCGTCAATTTTATCAGCGTGTTTCGCCATATAGTAACGTCCAACAATTTCGTCGCAGACAACCGCGTCAAGTCTGCCATTTTCTAAATCCATAAATGCGCTAATGTAATCGCCGTAAGTTTTGAAATCTTTGAAAGAATTTTTCAGCGCGTCGTTGCCCGTGATGTAAGCTTCAGCAGTTGAACCAGCCTGCGTACCAACAGCTTTTCCAGCTAAACCATTTTCATCTGAAATATTCGCGTTAGCGTCGTCGCCTTTACGAATAAAAATAATTTGGCGATTGTCCATGTAAGGATCGCTGAAAAGCATATTTTCTTTACGTTCAGGCGTAATGTCCAATCCGTTCCAGAGTACGTCAATTCTGCCAGATTTTAATTCAGCCTCTTTACTATTCCAGTCGATAGCTTTAAATTCAACTTCACGACCAAGTTTTTTAGCCGCCGCCTTCGCTAAGTCAACGTCGAAACCGATAATTTCATTTTTGTCATTCTTAAAGCCCATTGGCGGGTATTCGTCGTCAAGACCGACAACAATTTTTTTTGCACCGTCAGCATTAGCGCCGTCAGTTTTAGTAGCGTTATCACCGCCGCCACAACCTGTGAAAATCATAGTGGTCAGCAACATCGCCACTAAAAAAATTTTTTTCATTAACATTTTAAATCTCTCCTTCAATTAAAAAAATTTTATGCCGTTGAAATTATAGCTGATTAAATTTTGATTGGCAAGGTTATTGAAAAAATAAATGAAAAATCACTGAAAAATTTATGCTTGCAAAATCTTCAAAAATTTGTTATAAATAAAGAAAAAATTTTGGAAAGGGAAGTTGTATAATTAAGAGTAGCTAATAGATTTTGCGTTTATAAAATTTTTATATTTTTTTATGAACTAATTTTTCTTTTGGCGCAAAAGGTAGGAAAAAGAAAACAGCCCGCTGAAATCGCATCACGCGATTTACGCGGGCGGGTGCGCGTCCTTGCGCGCCCCTACTTCATTTAAGTTTATAAACAGCCACTAATAATG
>CAMJAZ010000157.1 GCA_946403735.1 uncultured Selenomonadales bacterium | reverse complement strand
ACGAAGAATGACCTCATTCATGCCAAGCACGGCGTTGATTGGCGTACGAATTTCATGGGACATTTGCGCCAAGAATTGGGACTTAGCCTTACTTGCCGCAACTGCCGTATCGGAAATTTCTTTCAGCTGATTGTTTACGGAGTCTTGCCAGCCGAAAAGCCGATGAATCAGCATACTGACGATAGCAATACAAATTCCAAGTAAGGCAATGAATAAGCCGCCGAGTAAAATAATATCGCCATAAATGTTCCACCAACTATTTGCAACAATGACGGTGAAGTTGGAAGTTGGATTTTTCTTTGCAAGACAAGCTACAAAATTTTTCGTGTAATCTTCCATTGTGGCGACATTGTCACTATCATAAACTTTAGCGTACTCTGTATTAAAAATATTCGTCATATGATTTTCCGACATTTGATAATTTGGATTGGGATGATTGATGATAATTCCGTTGCTGTCGACAAGGAAGGCGTAACCGTCCTTGCTGTAACTTTCGCCCAAAACTTTAATCAAGCTGTCAATGTAAAAGTCAATACCGAAAATTCCTATAAACTCATCATTATCGCCGTAAACAATTTGAGAAAGCGTCACGCAGTAAAGTCCAGTTTGCGCGTCGTAGTATGGCGCGGAAATGCTGAAACCATCTTCAGATTTTTCAGCGGCAATGTACCAAGGGCGCGTTTCCAAGTCAAAATTTTCATCTGGTTGCCAGCCGTTATTCATAATCAGCGAATGTTCCTTGTACGGATTGGACATATAGCAAACAGAAATTTCAGGATATTTTTTCGCCACGTCATTTAAAAATTTTACGGCGGATGGATAATCATCCATAAATTCAGGATGTCTGCCGAGAATATTTACAAACATTCCTAAGATACTGCGCTGATTTTCAATCCAATTTACAAGTTGGTGTTCATACGTGTCAGCCTCCAACGTCATTTTCGTATCTCCCCAGCTGATTGTAGTTTTAATGCACAAACCAGCGGCAAGCAACATAGCGGCGATTAAAACGGCTATAACTCCATTTCGTGAGTAACGGCTAACTTTGTCCAATTCGTCGTCGTGAAATTTTTTATCGGCGCTATGTTTAGTTTTATCGCTTGAAACAATCGTCGAAAATGAAAATAAATTGTCGAGCATATCGGAAAGCTTTAATGCTGATTCGCGAACCTGCGCGGCTTTTTCATTCAAACTTTCATCAGCGCTTGATAAGTCTAAAATTTTATGAAGGGGATCGCGCAGATCACGTGAAAGGCGGGATAAAAATTCTTCCTTAACGTGCAATGCCGTTTCAGCTTGCAGACCGTTTTTCATGGCGTTGAGGTAGAAAAAAATTATCGCCAACATCATAACTAGACTTACAAGCGTTGTAAAAATAATTTGCCGATAGCTATCACGATAAAAAGCGGCGTTATCCACGCTAACAATCATATACCAGCCGTTATTTGTTTCGCTACTGAAAATCGTATGTTCCCTGCCGTCAATCTGCGCGACAAAACTATCATTCGTTCGGGATTGAACAACGCGGGCAAGGATACTTTCATAAGCTGGCAACTTTTTAGAAATTTTTTCGCCAACAAGTGACATATCAGTATAGCCGATAATCATTCCGCTTTTAGTTACGATTAGCGACATTTGATCACCTGTTTCATTCATTCGCAAAATGGATTCTTGCACGTCAGAAAAATTGAAATCCAACGCCACGACGGTTTCATTATCGGGCAACATTTTTGACATAGTGAAACACATTATCCCGCTCATTGCGTCGATATACGGTTCGGTTATATAAATTTTTCCAGGATTTTCAGCGGCGCCCTTGTACCATAAACGCTCCTTCGCGTGATAATCGGCGGGCATATTAAAATCTGGAATTATAGTCCAATCTTTAGTCGTTATGTAAACGTTAAAGCAGACGCCGTCGGTTAAATGCAACTGTTCATTTTTTCTTTGGTAAAAAAAATTTTTAAAGTCTTCATACGACGCCCCAGCACTTAACATTTGCTCAACTTCCATTGACATTTGAACGGTGACATTTTCAGCCTTAGTGATAGTTCCTTGTAAATCGCTACGAATGCCTTCAAGTTGCATTTGCCCAATTTGTTCAGTCTTATCTGAAGTCATTTGAAAAATTAAATGGACATTCATTGCTATGACAAATAAAAAAATGGCAGTAATCACAGTGATTATTATAAAATCGCTACGCCGTCCGCTTTTAAGTATATGCCAATCTTTAAAAAATTTTTGTTCCATCATTTTTTACGCTTTCCATTCTGAAAAATTTTTATAAATATTATAAGCCATATTACGAAAAATTTTTATATCAGTTTTTAAATTTTGTCGTCACTTTTTCAGTAAGAATTAAAAGTTTTAACTTGCAATGACGGAATTAATTGTGTTATAATTCGCGGCGTCTAAAAATCACGCGGGACGGAGCGTCAAACCTGTGGTTTATTAGTGAATAGTTTGTAGTTAGTAGTTTTTTCCTAAAAGCTACAAGCTACAAGCTAATCACTAAAAGCTAATCTCCCGCGAAAGTCTAACAGGAGGATTTTTTTATGGCAGTAATTTCAATGAAACAGCTTTTAGAAGCTGGCGTCCACTTTGGACATCAAACGCGCCGCTGGAATCCTCAAATGGCTAAGTACATTTTTACGGAACGTAACGGCATTTACATTATCGATCTTCAAAAAACAGTTCGCAAAGTTGATGAAGCTTATGAATTTGTTCGTAGCGTCGCTGAAGATGGTAAAACTGTTTTGTTCGTCGGTACGAAAAAGCAGGCTCAAGAAGCTGTGAAAGAAGAAGCAATTCGTTCAGGTCAATTTTTCGTGAATGAACGTTGGCTCGGCGGTATGTTGACTAACTTTCAAACGATTCAAAAACGCATTAATCGCTTGAAAGAGCTTGAAACTATGGAAAGTGACGGCACTTTCGACGTATTGACGAAAAAGGAAGTTATGCAACTTCGTCATGAAATGTCGCGTCTTGAAAAATATCTCGGCGGCATTAAAGAAATGCGCAAACTTCCTGGTGCAATTTTCATTGTTGACCCGCGCAAGGAAAGAATTGCCGTTGCAGAGGCTCGCAAGTTAAACATTCCGATTGTGGCTATTGTCGACACAAACTGCGATCCCGATGAAATTGATTATCCTATACCTGGCAATGATGATGCTATCCGCGCAGTGAAACTTTTGACTGAAAAAATTGCGGACGCCGTGATTGACGGTAACAAAGGCGTTGTAAGCGGCGAAGTATCGGAAGATGACGAAGAAAACGTAGAAGAATAAGTTAGTTAGTAGTGAATAGGAATTAAAATCCTATAAGCTAACATTGAGGAGAGAATTTTATAAATGGCAACTGTAACTGCGGCAATGGTTAAAGAATTGCGCGAAAGAACAGGCGCAGGCATGATGGATTGCAAAAAAGCGCTTGCTGAAACAAATGGCGATATGAGCAAGGCGGCTGACTATCTGCGCGAAAAAGGTATTGCAAAGGCGGCTAAAAAATCTGGTCGTATTGCGGCTGAAGGTGCTGTCGCGGCTTATGTTTCTGCAGACGGAAAAATTGCGTCTATGGCTGAAATTAACTGCGAAACAGATTTCACTGCGAACAATGAAAATTTCCGCGAACTCGTTAAAATTGTAACTGAAACCGTCGCGAAGGCTAACCCTGCCGATCTCGACGCGCTTAACGAAGTTAAAGTTGGCGATAAAAAAATTGGCGAATTGGTGACGGAAGCAACTGCTACTATCGGAGAAAAAATTTCTGTACGCCGTTTTATTCGCTACGAAACTAAAGGCAAACTCATCAGCTACATTCACATGGGCGGAAAAATTGGCGTCCTCGTCGAAATGTCTGGCGGCAGTGATGAACTTGGAAAAGATGTTGCACTGCAAATCGCGGCTATGAATCCTTTGGCTGTTGACCGTGCAAGAGTCGACGCGGCTGAACTTGAACATGAAAAAGAAATTCTTCGTAAGCAAGCGCTTGAAGAAGGCAAACCTGAAAAAATTGTTGAACGTATGGTCGAAGGTCGTATCAATAAATTTTATAAGGAAGTCTGCCTTATTGAACAGGAATTTGTTAAATCAGCGCCCGATGATAAAAAGGCTGTCAAAGATATTCTCGGCGACGCGAAAGTTTTGAACTTTACCCGCTACCAACTCGGCGAAGGTATCGAAAAGAAACAATCTGACTTCGCGGCTGAAGTTGCGGCACAGCTTAAGTAAAAATTTTAATCGTTTACAAATACGGCATAATAAAAGATCGTCACAAAATTTGCGGCGATCTTTTTTAGTTGAACTATTGGGATTTAAATTTGGGATTTACTTTTTATTTTCAGCCATGAACTGCGCTAAAGTTTTTCCGCCAATGCCCCAGTTGTCCAAATCATTTTCCTTGACAAGTACGTAGAAAAATTTTTCGTCAACGCCCAAAATATTGCTGGCGGTTTTCGTAAGTTCGGCAACAAGTTTTTCTTTCTGCTCCTTTGTAGGATGAACAGCATCGATTGAAATTAACGGCATAAAAAATTCCTCCATTCTAGCTAAACAATTCTTAATTCCTAATTCTTAATTCTTAATTAATTTAACCACTTCGTCACCAACGCTAGCAGCAGACGCGGGATTTTGTCCCGTGACAAGCCGTCCATCGACAACTACATTATTGCTCCAATTAGCGGCGGCATGATGAATCGCGCCGTGTTCAGTCAATTTATCCGCCAACATAAACGGTACAATCGCCGTACCTTGCGCTTCATCTTCTTCAGAATTTGTAAAGCCCGTGACATTTTTTCCGCTGACAAGATATTCACCGCTTGAAAGTTTGACGTTGACAAGCGCCGCTGGTCCGTGACAAACTGCCGAAACAATTCCGCCGTTTTCATAAATTTCACGTGTAACTTTATCAATCGCCGCGCTGTCTGCAAAATCCCACATTACACCGTGACCGCCTGCAAAAAATATCGCGTCAAAATTTTTCGCGTCAACGTCATCAAGCTTGACGGAATTGGCAAGTTTTTGCTGAAAAATTTCATCGTCCCAAAATCTTTTATTAATCGGGTCGTCAAAGTTCAAGCTTACTGGATCAATCGGAGGTTTTCCGCCTTTAATCGACGCAATGACAGTTTCAAAGCCCGCGTCTTCAAACTTCGCCATAGGATGCGTAAGTTCGCTAAGCCAAAATCCAGTAGGAATGCCAGTTGCGCCTTTAACATTGTTACTTGTCACAACGCAC
>CAMJAZ010000156.1 GCA_946403735.1 uncultured Selenomonadales bacterium | reverse complement strand
TTTCACCAGGCGCTTGGAAATGCCGCTGATTACATTGATTTATTTTGCGAACAATTTATTAAAAATTTTTAACTGCCGAGTTCAATTTGTTCAAGTGACTTTTGTTTACTTTCAATGCCAAGTCCCAAGACAATCGCCGAAATTACGACGAATACTGACCCGAACATTGCAAAAATCAAATCCATAGGTGCGCCATTTGCTAAAAGTACGCCGACTAACATGGGCGCTAACATTCCGCCGATACGTCCGAATCCTGCCGCCCAGCCTGAACCTAAAGCGCGAATTGATGTTGGATAAAGTTCTGGCGTGTACGTGTAAATTACGCCCCATGCTCCTAAGTTAAAGAAACTCATTGCGGCGCCCCACATCAAAAGTTCATTCGCCGTAGCTGAATTGCCGAAAAAGTAACTGCAGACGCCTGACATTAACAAGAAACTTGAAAGCGTGTATCGACGCCCAATTTTATCGACAAGCCACGCTGCCGCAAAATATCCTGGCAACTGCGCGGCAGTCATTATTAAAACGTATTCAAAAGTTTTCACGACTTCAAAGCCTTGTGAAAAGACGATTGACGGTAACCACATAAAAATTCCGTAGTAGCTGTAAACTATGCCGAACCATGCCAGCCACAACATTATTGTCCGTGTACGAAATTGCGGCGTCCATAAACTTGAAAATTTTGGCTTAGCAGTTTTTTCTGATCCAACTTCAGCCGCGCTCAAATCTTTTGCAAACGGTTCAGACTTAACGCCAGTCATTACTTCCAAGTCTAAAATTATTTGTTTAGCTTCGTCAATTTTTTTCTGCGAAATTAAATAGCGTACTGATTCAGGCATATGAAGGCGAATTGCAAAGACGTACAACGCGGGCAATGCGCCAATTAAAAATGCTACTTGCCAGCCGAATTTTGGAATTATCACGTAGGAGATTAGCGCCGCTACTAACCAGCCAACACCCCAGAAACTTTCAAGTAGTACTATAAATCTGCCGCGCAGGTGTGATGGCGCGTATTCACTCATTAACGTTGCCGCTACTGGAAGTTCTCCGCCAAGTCCAAATCCTACTAAAAATCGGAAAAATAAAAGTGATTCGTAACTCCACGCTACGGCGCAAAGTCCAGTTGATACGCTGTACAAAATGACCGTCGCCGCGAAAACTTTTTTCCGACCCAACTTGTCAGCGATTGTTCCTGCAAGTACCGCGCCAAGTGCCATTCCGATTAATCCAACGCTACCTATCCAGCCGACTTGTTCAGACGTTAATCCCCACTCTTTCGCTAACACGGGCAGTACGAATGAAATTATTCCCGTGTCCATTGAATCGAACATCCAGCCTAATCCCGTGATTATCAGCAATTTGTAATGAAATGAGCCGACGGGCAATTTTTCCAGCCGTTCAAGTAACATTTAACCGCGCTCCCTTAATAACAAAATCATTTAAACACGCTTTAAATTATACTCCTGCCGTCAAGTGTTTCTGCGCGGCAATCCTACTTTCCAAAAACAAATTTTTCTTGTATAGTTACAACGAATAAAATTTTAGGATGGTTAAACTTATGAAAAAAATTAAACTCGGCGACGTTTGCAAATTTGTTGCAGAAAAAATTTCTGTTTCAAATCTCACTAAAAATAATTATATTTCGACCGAAAATTTATTGCCGAATAAAGGCGGAATTAATCTTGCAAATTCTTTGCCACCTGCTGAATTTACAAAAAAATTTTGTTCTGACGATATTTTAATTTCAAACATTCGCCCTTACTTCAAAAAAATTTTTTATACAACTTTCGACGGCGGTTGTTCAAATGATATTTTAGTTTTGAGAACAAATAGAAACTTTTATCCTAAATTTTTGTACTATGTATTATCCGAAGATGACTTTTTTAATTTTGCAACAAAAACTGCTAAAGGTACAAAAATGCCACGTGGTAATAGAGTTGATAAATTATCCCGTACCAAATTTTTTATTTGAACATCAAAAACAGATTGGAAATTTTTTGTATTCGCTAGACAAAAAAATTTTGCTAAATAAAAAAATAAATGCCACGCTTGAGGCAATGGCAAAAACTATTTATATGCACAAATTTTTTATTAAGGCGGCTAATGGAAAAATCAGCGATATTATCATTGAGAATTTGAAGTCGACAATTCCAGTTGGCGCGGCGAAAAATTCTTGCGGCGAATTTCCATTTTTCACGAACGGCGAAAAAATTTTGCGTTGGAATAATTTTTTAGTGGACGGCAGGAATATTTTTTTGAATACAGGTGGCAACGTTGGAGTAAATTTTTACGTAGGCGAGGCGGCTTACTCAACCGATACGTGGTGCATTACGGCAAAAAATTTTTCAGATTATCTGTACTTGCTTTTAGATAGCATTCAAATTGAGATTGAGCGGAAATTTTTTCACGGCACAGTTTTAAAGCATTTACAAAAAAATTCGTTGCGGGAACGTGCAATTTATATTCCGACGCCAGACGAACTTGCAAGTTTTAATGAAATGGTTCAGCCGTGCTTTGATATGATTTCAAAAAATCAGCGTGAAAACTTTAAACTTGAAACATTGCGGGATTTTTTGTTGCCTATGTTGATGAACGGTCAAGTTAAGATTTCAACAGAGAATTAAGGCGCTCAATTTCTTCGTCGTGACGTTTGAGGGCAAAATTTATACGCTGTTTAACGTCGTCGCTAAAATTTTCATTGGAAAGCGCGGCTTGAATTTTTTCACGGCGGGCAGTAACTTCATCAAGTTCAAGTTCCAGAACGTCCCTTTCTTTCAAAGCGTAACCGTACACGCTACCGACGGCGTCGCGAATTTCGGAATAATAATTATCTTCGCCAGAAATTTCGCCGAGTAATTTTGCAACGTCCAACAAAATTTTGTATGGATTTTTTCCAGAGTTTATTTCGTCACGAATTGTTTGCCGAAGGTCTTGCAGCTTGCCGAAAAATTTATCAGCCATTATTGCGCCTCCATTCATTCAAATCGATAATGCGCTGATTTCTTGAGCCGCGAAAGTCTAACTCCAAATCTCTTTGCGCCAATATGAAAGGACCGTCAACTAAAACGTCGATATAGTTTAAAAGCTCGTGCGCGGCAGGTGGAATTTCTTCAAACGTGTAGCCCGTGTAGCACCAAACATTCAAGCCTAAATTTTTAGTAGCCTTCGCAAGTTCAAGCGCGGGTGGAATTTGAAGTAGCGGTTCACCGCCAGTTAAAGTGATTCCAGCCAGCAGAGGATTTCTTTTAATCGCGACGATAAGTTCTGACGTGTCGACGATTTTTCCGCCGTCAAGTGGATGAGTCGCGGGATTGTGGCAACCTTCGCAATGGCGCTGACAACCTTGCATAAAAATTGCGTAGCGTATACCGTCACCGTCAACAATCGATTCAGGTACGACGCCAGCTATACGAATTTCCAAACTTTCACCTTCTTTAGCTTTTAGGTGTTAGCTTGTAGCTAAAAAAAATTCTAAATTCTTCATTCTAAATTCCTAATTAAAAAAGGCGGTCGCCGATATTTACGACAACCGCAGATGAGGTTAGCTAAAAAATTTATTAGTCTTTTGACAAGTCAGCGCCGTCTTTAAGCCAAGACATCATGCCGCGCAGTTTTTCGCCAACTTTTTCAATTTGATGTTCTGCGTGAAGTCTGCGTTGTGCCAAGAAGTTAGCACGTCCTGCCGCGCGATTTTCAACAAGCCATTTGTTAGCAAAAGTGCCGTCTTGAATTTCTTGAAGCGCTTTTTCCATAGCTTTTTTAACTTCAGGCGTGATGATTTTCGGACCAGTGGTATAATCGCCAAATTCTGCCGTATCGCTGATAGATTTGCGCATTTTCGCCATGCCGCCTTCGTACATAAGGTCGACAATCAATTTCATTTCGTGGAAACATTCAAAGTACGCAATTTCAGGTTGATAGCCAGCCGCGACTAAAACTTCAAAGCCGTTTTGAATAAGATGAGTTACGCCGCCGCAAAGTACTGCTTGTTCGCCGAATAAATCAGTTTCAGTTTCTTCTTTGAAAGTCGTTTGAATGACGCCTGCACGAGTGCCGCCAATGCCGCGAGCGTATGCAAGGGCAATATCAAAACATTTTCCAGTAGCGTCTTGTTCAACTGCGAAAACGTCAGGGACGCCGCCGCCTTCAACAAAAGTTCTGCGTACAAGATGACCAGGACCTTTAGGCGCAACCATAAATACATCAATGTTTGACGGTGGAATAATTTGTTTGAAGTGAATGTTAAAGCCGTGCGCGAAGGCAAGCGCTGAACCGTCTTTAAGATTCGGCGCAATTTCATTTTTATAAACGTCAGCTTGCTTTTCGTCAGGAATAAGAATCATTGTAATATCGGCAACTTTGACGGCGTCAGCGACGGACAAAACTTTCAAGCCAGCTTTTTCAGCGACGGGCTTAGATTTTGAGCCTTCGTACAGACCGACGACAACATTGACGCCGCTGTCTTTCAAATTGAGTGCGTGCGCGTGACCTTGACTGCCATAACCGATAATCGCAACGGTTTTGCCGTTCATAACTTCCCAGTTTACATCTTGATCGTAATAAGTTTTAGCCATAAAAAAATTTCCTCCAAAAAATTTTTGTTTTAGTTAAAAATTTTTACCGTGCAATGATAACACTTTAACGGTGAACTTTCAAGAAAATTATTTTTTTTCATTAAAAAAACCGTCGAGCCATTAAAGCCTGACGGTTAAAATTTTTTTACAGAATTATTTTTGCGCCAATTAATCAGCCAACGTTTTCTTCGTCTTTGTACTGTTCAATCAGCAAGTTCAAAAGTTTCATGCTAGCTTCTGGAATGTTCGTGCCAGGAGCGAAAATTGCAACTGCGCCGCTGTCGTACAAGTGCTGATAATCTTGCACGGGGATAACGCCGCCGATTGCAACCATAATATCTTCACGACCACGCTTTTTAAGTTCGTCAACAAGTTCAGGAAGTAAGGTATTGTGACCAGCCGCCAGTGAACTGAATCCGACCATATGGACATCATTGTCAACGGCATCTTGCGCGGCTTCAGCAGGCGTTTGGAAAAGCGGTCCTACGTCGACGTCCCAGCCCATATCGGCAAAGCTTGACGCGATAACTTTAGCGCCTCTGTCGTGACCGTCTTGTCCAATCTTCGCAACGTAAATGCGAGGACGACGGCCAGAAATTTTTTCAAATTTATCAGCCAATGCGCGGGCTTTATCAAGGGAAGTTTGATCTTTAAATTCGCTGGAGTA
>CAMJAZ010000155.1 GCA_946403735.1 uncultured Selenomonadales bacterium | reverse complement strand
TTAAGAAAATCCCCGAGATTAATTGTATTTGTAGCAACGGAATTTTTTAAAAATTCAATTACAATTTTTTCGAGATTGCCAAAATTATTTTCCATAAGCTACAATATCTCCTCAAAAAATTAAAATCTATGCTAAGAAGTTTTCGCATAAGGAATCATTTTTTCGTAAGCGTCAACAATTTCAGCAGGTTCAATCTGCGTAATGCAATGTTGCTTGCCAACACTACAACAATCAAATCTAGGCTTTAATCTACATTCTTCAAGTTGATGTTTGGGCTTAAGCACTATTGCATTTGTCTGCCAAGGATAATAAATTTGTGTTTCAGTGATACCGTAAAAAAAATCCTTTACATCTTTTGCAACGCGGCTTAAAAGAATTATAGGCTTTTTTAACGCAGAAGCAAGAGTTAGCGTACCAGTATCGTTGCCGATGTATATATCAGTAAACGAAATTGCGGCGCCATCAATCCTCCAGCCAGCTTTAAGCGCTACAAAATTTTTCACAAATTCTTTTGGTAAATTGTCTTCAAGAAATTTCGCGTCAGCAAGTTCAGCAGGTCCGCCAAAAATTACAAGTGACGCTCCCTTAGCTATAATTTCTTTGAAGGCGGCAAGATATTTTTCAATTGGATATTTGCGTTCTAGAATTGCCGCACCAATTCCAGCAGCAATTTTAATTCGACCTTCACCAAAAGTTCCGAGCAAATTTTTCGCCGCCAGATAATCTTGTTTATCGTACCAAAATTCTAAGTTCGTGTTTCGTACAGTCAAGCCAAAAGCTTTTATCAAGTACAAATTTCTTGAAACGTCGTGATTAATTTCATTTGGAATTATGAAAAGATCTGTCAATAATATTTGAATTAAATCTGATGCTCTTGGTACGTCAATGGTTTCGCTAATGTAACCGACGCGTTGATAAGCGCCACTAAAGTACAACATAAATAAAGAGTTTAAATGCCAAATGTCATCCCAATAACGAAAATTAAATGCCAAATCATAATTTCGCCGCCATAAAATTCTTTTTGAAAACTCCGTCATGTTAATGATAATTTGAAAAATATTTCCTGACAGTATTCTTTCGTCAAAAATCAAAACTTCGTTGACGTAGGGACAAAGTTCAGCGACGGAATAAACTTTTTCACGAACGACCAATGTTATGAAAGCTGAAGGATAGTTCATGCGAATTTCACGAATGGCAGGAATGGTTAAAATAAAATCGCCCACATTATCAAGCCGCGAAATAAGAATGTTTTCCACCACCCCCCCCCTTACGGGTTCGCGATAACCAAGACGAGCGAATTCATTTTCCATTTGCTGGAAAAAAGTTCCAAGTTCAATTCTTTTTGTGACAACCGTACGCTGTAAAAATTCAATTACAATTTTTTCGAGATTGCCAATTTTATTTTCCATAAGTTAATCACCTCTCAAAAAATTAAGTTTGGCGAATAAAGCTTATCATTTTGTCGTAGGCGTCAACAACTTCAGCAGGTTCAATCTGTGTAATGCAGTGCGGCTCATCTAATCGACAGCCAGTATAAGTTGGATTAGCGCGGCATTCTTCAAGCTGATGTTCGGGACGCAAAACTATAAACTGCGTTTGAAAAGGTGCGTAACGTTTCGTTTCGTCAACACTGTCAGGACAAATTTTTTCAATGTCTTTTGCAACGCGGCTAAGATAAATTACAGGCTTTTTCAACGCCGCTGAAATATGTTGCGTGCCAGTATCGTTGCCTATGTACATATCGGTTAATGACATTGCGGCGGCATCTACCCTCCAGCCAGCTTTAAGCGCTACAAAATTTTTAACAAATTCTTTTGGTAAATTATCTTCAAGAAATTTCGCGTCATTAAGTTCATCAGCGCCGCCTAAAAGTACAAGCGCCGCTTCCTTAGCTATAATTTCTTTGAATGCGACAAGATATTTTTCAATGGGATATTTTCTTGAAGGATTGCCAGCGCCAATTCCAGCGGCAATTTTAATTCGACCTTCACCAAAAGTTCCAAGTAAATTTTTCGCCGTGAGAAAATCTTTTTTGCTATACCAAATTTCTAAATGTGTCGTGTTGACCTTCAAGCCCATTCCCTTTAACAAAGTTAAATTAACTGTGCTTTCGTGTACGCCATCTTCAAGTGACGGCATTATAGGTTTGCTGAAAAAATGTTTTTGTACGTTGTCAATGTCAAAACCAATTCGTTCTTTCGCGCCGCTAAAATACGTAAGCCAGCCGCGTATGGGACGATTCACGAAACCTAAATAAAAGCATTTGTCGTAGCGACGATTCCAAAGATTTTTACTTGCAAATTCGATGACGTTGTCAATCATATCAATAAACGTTGAAAATTCCCGTTCAAAAACTAAAACTTCATTGACGTAGGGGCAAAGTTCCGCCAATGGATAAAGTTTTTTCGTAACGACGAAGGTTATATAAGCCGCAGGAAAATTTTCACGAATAGCGCGAATTGTCGGCGAAGTTAAAATATAATCGCCAACTTCATCAAGGCATATGACTAAAATATTTTCAACGCCGTTTAAATAATTTTCTCTGAAACCAAAACGCGCAAAATCAATTTCCATTCGTTGCAAAAATTTTGTTAAGTCAATGGAAGAATCATTTATTTTCGACGCATTAAAAATTTTTTTGATAATTATTTTTAACTCATTGTAATCGTGTATGAAAAAGTCTTTCATAGGCAAGCGCCTTTCTTACAACTCCTTAACTTTTAGACTGCAAAATTTTTTCATAAGCGTCAACAATTTCCGACGGTTTAATCTGCGTAATGCAATGCGGTTTCTCTTCATCAATGCAACCTATAAGTAAATGTTTTTTAGCACATTCGCCAATTTGATGATCGGGCTGAAGGAGAATCGTTTCAGTTTGCCAAGGATAAAACATTTCAACTTCCGTCGATAGATTCGTAACAAACTGCGCGGTATCCTTTGCAACGCGGCTAAGATAAATTACGGGCTTTTTAAAAGCCGCCGCAATATGTTTTGGTCCAGTATCGTTGCCAATGTACATATCAAGTTGGGAAATTAGCGCCGCCGAAGTACGCCAACTGGGATTGAGCGGCAAGGTATTTTTCACTAAACCTTTTGGCAAATTGTCCACAATAAATTGGGCAATGTTAATTTCATCTTTCCCGCCGAAAAGTACGAGCGCCGCGCCCTTAGCTATAATTTCACGGAAGGCAACAATATATTGGGCAGGTGGATAAATTCTTGCAAGCGTCGATGCGCCAATCCCTACGGCAATTTTTATGCGGTCGGGAGCAAAGCCGCTAAGAATTTTATTTGCCGCATTCAAATCCAATTTATCGAACCAAATTTCAATGCGCGTATCATTTATTTTTAGCCCGTACGCTTGCAAAAGGTATAGCGCCCTCAAGCATTCGTGGCGAATTTCTTTTGGACGCCAAGTCACTGGCAACGTGTCTAAAGTTTTACAAATTGTGTCGTAATTGTAACCGATACGTTCACGAGCGCCGCTAAGGTACGGTAAAAAACTTCGCATATATTTACCGTCAGGACCCAATCCACCGAAGAAAAAGCAAAGGTCGTAAAAATTTTTCCACAGATTTTTTTTCGCAAAGTCGACGATACATTTTAACGTTTTCAAAAAATTTTGGGCGTCAAAATAATTTATATCGATGCTCAAAACTTCGTTGACGTATGGGCAAAGTTCAGCCAGCGAATAGGTACGCGGAGTGACAAGCAAGGTTATATATGCGTCTGGAAAATTTTCACGAATAGTACGAATTGACGGCGTAGTCATCATAAAATCTCCAACTGCGTCAAGCCGTACCAGCAAAATATTTTTCACGCCAGCTGATTCGTCACGATAACCAAGCCGTACAAATTCATCTTCCATTTGATTAATGAACAGGTCTAAATCAAATTTATTTGTCGCCATGACAGCGCGGACGGCGTCAATAAAAATTTGTTCCAAATTTCCGTAATCTTCATTGCCCATCAACTTCACCGCCTAAATTTTGTCGAACTCAAAGCCATAATGTAAAGGCGTAACTTTATCTGTACCGTTTAAAATTTGTGGACAGCTAATTTTTTTTATGCCCGAATGTTTCAGTGCGAAAATGATATTGTCGTAAGCGTGGACAATTTCAGCAGGTTCAATCTGCGCGATACAATGTTGCTTGCCAGCTTTACAGCCGCCGTAGTACAAAGCTTTTGCGCAGTCGTCAATTTGTTTTTCAGGACGCAACAAAATTGTCATTGTCTGCCAAGGATAATATTGCGCACATTGACAGAAACCGCCATCAAGCGTTGTTTCATTACGTGCAGATTCGGGACTTAATACGACGGTCGGATTTTTCAACGCCGCTGAAATATGTTGCGTGCCAGTATCGTTGCCGATGTACATAAATGTTTCGGAAATTAAAGCCGCCGTAATTCGCCAGCTCGGCTTAAGCGCTACAACATTTTTAACAAATTCTTTCGGCAAATTTTCTTCAAGGAATTTAGCGTCATTAAGTTCATCAACGCCGCCTAAAATTACAAGCGCCGCACCTTCATTAATAATTTCTTTGAATGCGACAAGATATTTTTCGACGGGATATTTACGTTCAATCCTTCCCGCACCAATTCCTACAGCAATTTTCATTCGGTCAGGCGCAAAGCCAAATAAAATTTCCCTAGCCGCTTGCAAGTCGTCATTGTCGAACCAAACTTCTAAATCGGTACGGTGAACTTGTAAGCCAAAACTTTGCAACATATACAAATTTCTTGCCGTATCTTGAAGAATTTCTTTCGGCTGTACCACAACGTGAGTAAATGCCAGTTCATAAATATTTTTCTTAGGAAGTGGATTACCGCCTTTGTATTGATTATTTGCGTGACCAGAATAGCCAACACGTTTAGCGGCACCGCTCATGTACGCCAGCGCCCAAGTTGTACTATTCATCCAGTAGCGGAAACAAAAACATAAACTATAACGGCGTTTCCAAAGATTAGCGGCGGCAAATTTCGTCACGTTGATAAGCGCTTCAGTTATTTTAGCATCGGGTGGCGCGTCGAAGATTAAAACTTCGTTGACGTAGGGGCAATGTTCAGCCAATGGATAAACAACTTTCGACACAATCAGCGTAATGAAAGCCGAAGGGTAATTCATACGAACTTCACGAATTGCCGCGCTCGTCAACACGAAGTCACCAACAGCGTCAATCCTTATGAGTAAAATATTTTCAACTGCCTTTGTCGGCTTATCGCGAAAACCTAAGCGTGTAAATTCATCTTCCATTTGCTGGA
>CAMJAZ010000154.1 GCA_946403735.1 uncultured Selenomonadales bacterium | reverse complement strand
TGAAGGTATGAACATTATCGACGTGAGAAGTAGCAGGATAATTGACGCCGCTTTTCGTGACGGTAATGTCAGAACTGTCGCTGGTGATTTGAATAATAGGTAACAGACCGCCGCCACTGCCAGCGCCAGTAATATTAACAGCCTTGTTAGCGTCTGGAACTAAAGGCGTACCGTTTACCTTTACCAACTCAATAACATTAACCTGCGCGTTTGATTCAATATCGTCAAGTTTGACTTTATCAGCGGCGGACATTAAGCCGTTGGACGAAGTTGTAGCAGTGTCAGTTGACGCTTTATTATTGATTTCAGTGGTGATAGCGGCTTGCGTTATCGTTCCGTCTGTATTTGTTCCCGTGCCGTTGTACAGTTTGGTTAAGCCAAAAGTTGATGACGTTGCGGTATCGGTTACGCCGTCTGCATAAAGTCCATTAGATTTAAGCCGCAGAAAATTCCCCGCATCTGGAGATATATTAACCTTGAACTTATAATCGCTGACAGTAACGGACGTATCGGACGCAACGTAGGTATCCACCAACTTAGACACGTCGATAAAACTGTACTTAATGGTGTTTGACAGTCCGTCATTACTTTTAGACTTGACGCCCAGAACGAAAACGGGCTTGCCGTTTAAGTTTGGGTCAATGGCGTTTGGGTAAAGTATGGCAGAAAAATAAAAATTAGGTACAAAATTGGTAGCGGCTTGGTCGAGAAATTGTTCGGCTGGAATATCGACAGAATACGCCGCCGCCTGCGCGGTATCTGATGAAGTGTAAAAATTAAGCTTGTTGCCGTCAAGGACAACCGATTTTAAAGCAGTGGTGTCGACGACAGAAGAAACATCACCTCCTCCCACATCAACAGAAAAAGGGACAACGAAAACTTCGGCGAACCTGCCTTGTTCAGCACAACGCAGGTAAACATCCATATTGGAGAAAGAATAATTTTGACGTGGATAGAGTAAAATTTTATCGGTAAAATCAGCGGAGTTTGAAATTTCTATATCCCAGTCGCGGCTATGATTCTGAATAGTTCCCGATGATTCGCTAATCTTCGTAGCAGAATCTGAAGTTACGGTATAAACCACAATTAATTCACTTCCTCGCAAAAATATTGCAACTGCGGCATCAGCGATTTAATGGTATAACTTAATTCGTACGCCGAATTATCGCGATTCTGATAATATTCGGCGGCTATAATCATGGTAAGTAAATCTGCCCTAGATGCAAATTCTGGGTAGTTAGTGTAGTTATCGGCGTAGTTTGATATTGCGCCTTTTAAATGATCGGTTGCCGTATCTAAAAATTGTTGCAACAACTCATCTTCAAACTCTGTGTCTACACGCAGATAATTTTTAAACTGTTCAAGCGTAACCATAGCGCTACACCTCTGCTTTGAGCGCAACTACCGCGTTTTTATCTGTAACTACTACGCCGAATCTTATAATTGCCCTCAACGCTATAGCGTTCAAGTCAAAATACTTTTCACGGCTTGCCGCTAACTCCATACCTTGACGCTCAAAAAACGTAATTGCGCTACGCATATCTCCAACATAGAAAGGCGCATAATTTTTACTGCTGGCGGTTGAACTAGGCAACGTCGAATTAGGAACTACAATAATTTCCTTGCCGCGATAACGGTATGTATTAGGCGCTGTAACGTCAGGAACAAGCAACGGTCTATTCTGCCCGTCGTCTAAATTTGATAACCACAAAAAGCCGTCTTGATTAGTTATGATTTTTGCCGCTTGCAAATATGTACCGTCAAGCGTCTGGAAAAGCGCAGTATTTAAAGCTTTGTGATTGGTTATAGTTGTTGCCGCCGTTACGTTTAAATCTGTATCGCCATTGACGAATTTATTTAATTCCGTCAGAATGCCTGTGTTTTCTGTCTTTATTGACGCCTCTGAAAGTTGCCTACCTATAAATCCGATTATGTCAATATTGGCGTCGTCGACCAGCTGATTAGAAATAGGTATAATCAAGCCTTTATCTTTAATGACAAAAGTTGCTTGTCCGAATGCAACATCTGTTTCAGCTATTGGCGTCATTTCTACGAAATTTTGAAATTCTAAATCTTGTGGCGAATACGTTGCCCAAATGCCTGACGTTGCATTTGTATTGACGACTGAAACTTCTTCCTTAAGTGCAACAAAATCTTTTCTAAATTCTTGCAACGTTGCAAATTGTTCCTGCGGTACAAGATAACCGCCCTTTGAAGGCGTTGATTCAATCTGCGCGGGTGAGCCAGGACTACCAGAAACATTAAAATAAGCGTTGCGTTCTTCATCTGTAAGTGGTTGCTTTTCAGCACGTGCAGGATTAAGCACTAACTTATTAAAAGCGCGTCTGCGAAGTTCCGCAATATCAGTGCTATTTGTAGGAACAATCTTTGTGACGTTACCTTTTTTCACGCTATCTTGAAATTTTTGCAAATCAGACTGTTCCATAGTGACAGCAATTTTATATTCATCCATAAGCTTTTCAAGTTCGTTTGCCGCTTTCAACGCGTCTTTAGTTTTCATTTCCTGCTGGAACTTTTCGACTTCATTGCGTTTAGCCGCAATATCTTTTTTTATTTCATCAGACTTCAACATTTTTATTTCTCCTTACAATATATTTCAAATTTTTCATAGATTCAGGAACAAGAAAGTTATTTAAAAGTGCGGCGTGGAAGTTATACGAAGGATCGGAACAATCTCCAAAAAAGCCGTCGACAATATCGCCTTCGTAGACTTCGTTTCCTTCTGTGTCATAGCCGACAAGCTGGGCAACTGAATCGGGGTCAACGTAAGTCCCCGTTTCATTTCCAAGCCAAACTTTCCCGTTTGCATACTGCATTAAAACTTTTCCGCAAATTGTTTCGCCTTTTTTTAAAGTCGTATGCTCCACAATATTTACGCCGCGAAATTTAATTGGTACATCTTTCAAATACAATCCCTCCTTATTCACAAAACAAACTTTCTGCCTTCAACAATGCGATTTTAATTTTTTCTTCATCATCAGAATTTATTTGCGTATCGTAAAACTTAATTGACGACGGAATATTTTTATAGTGTATTTTCCTTTTAGACTTCGCGCAGTTTACTACGTTAAGCGGATCCAGTAATGTTACTTGAAATTTTTCCGCCGCTTGTGTACCAGTCAACCAAGTTTCGACATTCATCATGGCGTGAATATCTTCGTTGGATACGCCGTCACGCGCTTTTTTGAGATAGGTAGTTTCTAAACCTTCCTGCAAAGTATCAAGTATTTCAGCGGCTTTCCGTAAATCATCTGCGTTACCTTCCAAAAATGAAAATGGACGGTGAATCATCACATAAGCATTGCTAGGCATTTTACATTCATCAGCGCTAAAGAAAATTTGGCTAGCAATGCTGGCGGCTATACCGTCAACAATGGCGGTAGTTTTAGGCTTATGGTTAGCGATAAGGTTAGCCATTGCAACACCAGCAAACACTGAACCACCTGTCGAATTTATATGAATCTCAAGCGGTTTATCTTTCACGGCGTCTAACTGTTCCTTCAATTTCGCGGGAAATTCATAGCCCGTAGTATTACCGAATCTAACTTCTTCAATCCAGCTACCGTCTTCGTCGTCGACAATTCCGCCGCTTATATAAATTTCCGCAACATCAGCTTTATTTTTGATTGTCAGCATTTGGTTTACATCTCCATATTGGCGGTTCTACGCCGAAAAAATCCACGCTTTTTTCTTTGATTATAACGACGCCTTCGGCGGCAATATTTGTGATTGACGTTAATTTAGTAAAAACATTCTGTGCGTCTTCAAGTGTTTTAAATTTTCCAATGCCCTCGTTTTCTCTCCAATAAGGGTGCGGGTCTACCCAAATAATATATACGTGATTTTCATTATCCGTTGGCAATGTTGGAAACTTCCCAAAATCATCTTCATAAATAACAAAACTTTTAATGTACGCCATATTAAAAGCTTTAAAGCCGTCCTGCGAAACTAAAATCACTCTACATTCTTCCCTTCATAAGCTTTTCCAATATCTTCAAGCCTAACGTATGAGCCATTGACATATCTAACGTCGCCGCCTTCGCAACTAGGTCTATCTAACAAATGTCTTGCCTCGTCTACCGAATAAACGCCGACTGCTATTAACTTTTGAATCACTTCCGCCTGAGATTCAGGATCGCCGCGCAGAAGTACCGCCACGTTGAACTTGTAGCCCATACCCGCTAACAATTCTTTACGTGTCAAAAGTTTTCTATTCATTTCTTGTTCGTAAAGATTGAGAATATAAAGCAAAGTCGACGTATAGAAAACTAAGTTTTGAGCCGCCGCGCTTGCATAGCTAGATTTTTCTAAATCGTTAAGATAAAAACTATTTACACCAAATGCCGCCGCTATTTGGCGCGCAGTAAACTTTTTAAGCTCGAAGAATTGATTATCGGTTAACTTTAAATCTAATTTTTGAATGTCGAATCCAAAAGGCAAGGTAATTAACCGCCGTCCTTTGTCTTCTGCCTGAGCAATTATCGCGTCTAGCAATTTGTCTTGACTTTCGCGCTTAAGGTCGCCAGTAAACTTGACGACTGCCGACGCCATTAAACCTTTGCTATAAAGTTCGTTAAGAAATTTGGTACTAGCCTTAGCGCCAGTAAAACTTGTAGCTAATATTTCACGGACAGATTTTCCAGCAAGTCCGCTTTCATCGGTTATCCAACTTTTGAAATGTAGCACTTCTGCAGGGTCAAAGTAAAAACTTTTACCAGTCCTACTATCCGTGTAAAAATAATAAAATTTTCGATTAGGAAATATTCCTGCGTTATCTATCCAAATTTGAACACTGCGCGGGTCTAATGGATACAGTCCAGTTATCCCGCCACTATCTTTGTCAATGTAAACATAAGCATTGCCATAATAATTTCTGTTAAATTCAAGCAAAGTAAAAAACTGCGCAGGCGTCATAAAGTCATTTGGTTGCACATTTAAAAACCAAGACGTTTCATGATTCGTGATTCGGCGTTTATCTTCGTCGATAAGATAGCACGGCATCTTCCCTAGACTTTCCGACAAAATTTTCAAGCACGAAAAAAAAGTGACCTCTGATAAGTCACTGCCCATTTCCGCGCTATATGAACTTCCGAAAAGTTCCATTATCCGACGCATTGTAATTGTTTCATCAGCTGACGTACTATTCCACGCTTGCCGAATAGAATTTACTTTACCTTTGATTAAGTTAAATATTGACACATTGTTTTACACACCTTTCAAACTAAAAAAGCGCTTGCTCCTTTTCTGCCCGCGCCTTCGCTATTCTTTCATT
>CAMJAZ010000153.1 GCA_946403735.1 uncultured Selenomonadales bacterium | reverse complement strand
ACGTCTCTTTCACCAATATACCAAAAAGGCGTTATACCGACATTTGCCGCGCCTTCAATGTCACGTTCTAAACTATCTCCAAAATATGCCGTTTCATTCGCATTCACTTTCATTTTTTTCAGTGCAAGTTCAAACATAACTGGCGAAGGTTTTTCCCGCCCAGTCTCTTCACTGCTAACCATGAAATCGAAAAACTTGCTGAAACCCAGCCGATTTATTTTTCTATACTGAATTTGCGTCGTCATATCCGTACACAACGCGGTTTTAACTCCGTTCGCTCTCAACTTGTGAATAAATTCCGCCGCGCCTTCAAAAGCTTGCATTCCGTTCAAAAAATTATTCCAGTAGCAGTCGTACATTTCGCCCATATAGAGGAAAGAATTTCTACCGAGCAACTCAAGTGTCGTCTGGAAAAATAAAACTCTACTGTGTCTTGAACCTCCGTCCGTCAACCGTTCTTTAACAATTCGACGTGCCTCAAAATACGCCTTCAAGAAATTTTTTTCGTCAACTGCTAAATTTTTTTCTGCGAACCGACAAAGACTTTTCAAGGCAACTTTATCGTTTGCCATGTAGCTGTAAAGCGTACCGTCAATGTCGAAGATGACACCTTTAAACAAATTACCACATCCTACGTTTGAGCCAGCGACAAATTATATAAATTTTTATTTCTATCGTAATTTTTAGCGACTTCAAAAAAAAGGTAATTCAAAAAAATTTTTCCGTAACATAATTTCTCGGCGCGATTATAACACGTGGAAAATCATTTTTCAAATTTTTCTACACGTAATAAGCTTTTAGCTTTTAGTTTTAATTACGCATTAAGCATTCTTAATTACGCATAAAAAAAAAGAGTCCTCGACTTCTCGAAGACCCTACAAAATATTTTTTATTTATGCGTTATCTGTTCGCAAAATTATCTTTCAAAAGTTCAAAGTGCGTCAACTGTCGGCTTAGAAGAAGAATTCAACACGACCGAAGATCTTTCTATATTTTTCGCCGCCAGTGATGTATTTACCATCGCCGTAACGTGCAAGGAGACCTACGTTTTTGAACGGAGCCCAAGCTGCACCAATGTGCCAGCCTTTAGTTCCTGTACGAATATCATCAGTCTGATCACTTGCGATACCTACGTTTGAACCGAATTTGCTGTAACCAGCCCAGACAGCCCATTGACCTTTTTCGGAAGCATCAGCATAGTTGCCGTAACGTGCGAGAACGTCCCAAGCGTCTTTTTCATTGTCAGCTTTGCCGTTTCTTGCATAAGCGCCATGAACAACCATCTTATCAGTGAAACGATAGCCAAGACTTACACTCCAAATGCTAGCTTTAGTACTTTCAGCATCATCGCTGTAGAAGAAGTTAGCAAAGTCATTGTTCTTTGCATGAGTATAACCCATGCCGCCGTAGAAACCACGATCGCCAGGATCAGAATAACGTACGCCGATTCTTACAACAGAAGATTTAGCATTGCCGTATTCAGGAAGAATAGCTGTGCTAATTACGCCGTCATTAACAGCAGTGGTAAGGTAGCTAGCTTCATTTTGTGAATTTACAGAGTTGACACGACCAGCGGTAATGGTTGCTTTCCATTTTGAACCGAATTCCAATTCACCACCAGAGATAACACTATCAATCGCGATACCATCTTCAACAGGCGGGTTGAATTCAAAACGACCAGCTTTAACCGTGAATTTATCCCATTCGCCTTGTACCCAAGCGCGTTTCAAAGTAACATCGTTAGTAGTATCATTGCTCATATCGCCGCTAGCATCAAGACGAGCGCGTACTGACCAGTGACCATGACGGTATCCATCATCGCTAGGAGCTAAATCGTTGCCAGTTGCAACCCAGCAGTTGTCGTCGACATAAGCGACAGGTTCAAGACGGAAGACGTAACCATTGCTGGTCTTTTTATCACGTCCGCTATCTTTAAGTTTGAGGTGATGATAGGTGTATTCAACTTTGCCATGCCATTGTACTTTGTCTGAATGATCTCTCAAATCGTCAACGCGAACGCCGAGAAGTTCGAGTTCATCTTGCAGATAGTAAACAAGGGATTCCAATTCAGCAAGTCTGTTAGCGTCGATAACTGCGCCATTGCTAAGCTGGAAAGGAATAACAGTACCGTCAACTACACGACGTACGCCGCTGTTGTCAACGAAAGTCCATTGATGACCTTTCAACTGAATTGCAAACGGTCCAGATTCGCCTTCAATACGAGCAAGCGTCTTTGCAATCATTTGCGCCATTTCGTAACGGGTGATGTTTCTGCCACCGACGAATTTGCCATTCAAGCTTGCATCGGAGTTATCATAACCAGTGATGATACCAGCTTCTGCCAAGCCAAGAACTGAATGATACGCCCAGTGATGATCGTTGACATCGCTGAAAGGATTTTGTGCTGCAAAGCTAGGAGTCGAAACGCCGAGAATAACAGCTGCTGCCAAAGCGGAAACTACAGACTTTTTCATTTTGTACATCCTCCTTCAGATGACCTATGAAAAACAACTTTTAAAAAAACTTTAAAGAAAAACCTGTATCCATCCAGTTCCGCCCCAAAGTCCTTTGTCTGAGTTTCCACGTTTCCTCCGAACTGACTTTGTAACGTCACCTTCAAGATGGGCGCATTGTAATACATAAATTTTTTATTGTCAAGTGGCTTTTTAAATTTTTTTAGGAATTTTTTTCATTACAAATTCAGCTAGATATAGCAAAGACTTTGAGAACACGAAAAATATTTTTTTCACTTATACGAATTTTCGCTTAAAAATTTTTTTATAAACATTAAAATAAGCTGAAAATTGCATTGAATCTTCAGCTAAACCGTACTTTATAAAAAAATTTGATTGACTAGGAATTTTCTGTTTGTTAAAATTCAATCATTGATACAACTATCATATCTTAAATAAAAAGAGAACTAGCCGGTGTCGCATGTCGGCTATCTCTCATCAGTAAAATTTAACGTCGAAGTGCCGCCGTGCGAGGGCGGCTTTTCTACTTAATCCTTAAAAAAGGCGTCGTAGATAATAGCTATCGTCTGCAAAACAGCACAGATGACGAGAATAATCTCCATAGCTATCACCTCCCAACCTAAATTGAGAGGTAACCGACCACCGTCTAGCTTGAAAAAATTACATTAATAAAAATTTTTTAGTCAAGTTTATAGGACATATGAAGTACAAAACAAATTTATTTAAAGCAATGTTAATGTCAATCGCGCTACACTTTATCTTAGCGATTGTCTTAATATTTATATTCCCAAAAATTTTTCCAGCGCCTACCGTTCCCGCAGTTCAAGTTATCGAATGGGTGGACGTGGATTTATCCGACGAAGTGACGGCGATTGATGAACCTGTCATTACTGCGCCGCTGGAAAATGATTCGGCAGATGAATTTCATTTTGCGCCGATTGAATTGCCGCCGCTTGAAATACCGAAAGTTGAACCGTTGCCACAACCTAAAATTGAAGTCGTCAAGCCGCCTGAACCTCCGCCGCCAGTTCAACCTAAAATTGAAACGCCGCCGAAAGTTGACGCTGAAAAAATTTCTGATTCAAATGAAGAGCCGACAGAAAATCAACAATGGGTTTCAGTGCCAACTTTAATATTGGCGGTCTATCCTGAAGAAAATTTTGGGTACACGGGCGAAATTATGATAATGGCAACGATTGGCAAAGACGGCAAAGTTAAAAACGCGGAACTTGTCTTTCCTACTGGAAACAGTGACGTTGATTCTGCCGCGCTTGACGCCGCTAAAAAGTGGACTTTCAAGCCAGCACTTGACAAAGACGGTAAGCCAACGGAATGTAGCTACTCTATTATTGTGAACTTCAAAAAAATTTTCGGCGAAGATTAACCGCCTTTCATAAAACTTTCAAATTTTATAAATTGGCACGAAAAAAATTTAACCGCATTATTTAAAATAACGATAAAATTTTTTGAAGGGAGAGGTGGTCACTATGGCAAATGCAAATACAAAATTAATGCCAATACAGATTCGCCCGACAAATACAGCAAATTCTACGTCGCGTCCTCAAGCCGCCCATTCAACTCGCGCAAATTCTAATTCAAGAAATTATAAATCAAATACTTCTGCGCGGAATGAAAAAAATAATTTTGGTGCAGAATTGGACAAGGCTAACGCTCAAGTTAATCAGGCGCAACAACAATCTGATGAAGTTCAAGCCGCCGCTGAATCAGCTGAATCAGCACCAGTCGACGAAATGGTTAAAACATCATCTCATGGACATAAAAATAATCAGCAAGACGCGCCTCAACAAAATATTTCTAATCAAACCGCTGAAAAAACTGCTCAACCCATCACGGAAAATTTAAATGCAGAAAATGTAACTTTAG
The DNA here is from genome assembly GCA_946403735.1 of uncultured Selenomonadales bacterium. Lineage (GTDB taxonomy): Bacteria > Bacillota > Negativicutes > Selenomonadales > Selenomonadaceae > Quinella. Next base: position 937 of record CAMJAZ010000153.1, on the reverse strand, counting down.
ACGTAGTAACCAAAATTATTTCTCCTACAATTCAGCCGCAAGTTGAAGCTGAAATTCCTGTCGACGTTCCACAAAATATTCCAAGCGATATTCCTAAAAGTATTCCGCAAAATCTTTTACAAAACGTTGATAAAAATATTTTGCAAAACGTTCCGCAAAAATTAAACGTTGACGCCGAAGTTGTCACGGAAAATATTTCTGCTCGGGTCACTCCAACAATTCCAACTGCCGAAATGCCGCTCGACGCTGATAAAAATATTTCTACGCAGTTTGAAAATCCTACGACGCAAATTAAAGTTGACTTGCCAACTGAAAATCTTGTCAATCTTGATGAAGGCGTTCAAAATAAAATTCCTGACGTAGCGGAAAATCTTCCGACGCTTGCCACTTCTGCTGATATGGCGTTTTACTTCACGGCAAACACTGAAAATCTTTTAGCAAGTAATGCTCCCGCCGTTGAAGTCGACGCGCCAAATTTAATGTCGATTATGCCGCAGGGTAAAGACAATAAAGCGCAGTCAATGTTAGACTTTTTAAGCGGCAAGACTTGGCAGTCTGTCAAATCAAATGACGCCGCACCTGTACAAAATCTTAATTTGCAAAATCTTGAGCCACAATCAGTACTTCCCGCGCAGAATCAATCACAAAATGCTTTCCCGATTCAGCCGAACTTCCAGCCACGTCCGCTTAACATTCAGCAAACGCCAATTCAAACGGTACAAGCTGATTCGCAACAAACTTTGCAAGCGCCTGTTCAAATGGCACAAAATAATTTGCAACCGCTGATGAATCAAGCGTCAATTCAAACGGTACAAACTGACTTACAACCTACGCTGAATCAAACGCCAATTCAAAATTTAGTACAGCAAATGCCGAATCAAGCACCAGTTCAAACTGTACAAGCTGAACTTCAACCAAATTTAAATCAAGCATCAAT
>CAMJAZ010000152.1 GCA_946403735.1 uncultured Selenomonadales bacterium | reverse complement strand
TTTTAAGCGCGTAAAAGAAATTCTTGAAAAATACAATGCGCTTTTAATTGCTGATGAAGTTCAAACTGGTTTTGCGCGTACTGGTAAAATGTTTGCCATTGAAAATTTTGATGTTGTACCTGACATTATGAGCGTGGCTAAGGCGTTGGGCAACGGTCAACCGATTAGCGCTTTTATCTCAACGACTGAAATTGCTAACACTTACACTAGACCTGGCGCGTCAACTTTGGGCGGAAATCCTGTTTCGTCGACGGCTGGGCTTGCAGTGCTTGATTATATCGCTGAAAAAAATCTTATGCAGAATGCGAAGGAACGCGGCGACCAACTTAAAAACGGTTTATTACAACTGCAGAAAAAATTTCCGATTATCGGCGACGTACGCGGCATTGGCTTAATGATTGGCGCGGAATTTGTCAACGCTGATAAATCGCCTGCGCCTCAAAAGTTGGATAAAGTTTTGGAACTGCTGAAAGATATGGGCTTTATCATTGGCAAAGGCGGCGTTGGGCGAAACGTTATGGCTTTTCAACCGCCGCTTGTCATTACCGCGCAGAATGTTGACGACGTTTTAAACGCGATTGATTTGGTTTTGAAAAGCTGCAAAAATTAATTTTGAAGACCATAAAAAAAATACTCCTACAGAAAATTTTTGTAGGAGTTAATTTTTTGAAATTATTTTTAAAAATTATTTTTTGAGTACGGAAATTCTTTGTTGAATATGGTTGCCTTTTGTCGCCTCATCAATCATTGCGATAGCATAATCGGCGTAGCTTATGATACTTTCGCCTTTTTCGTTGAGCGTGAACTCTTCGCCAGCCAAAATATATTCGCCCGTGCGTTCGCCTTCTGCCTGAAAATCTGCCGCAGGACTTACAAACGTCCATTTAACGTCATTTCTTTTGCGCAGTTCATCAAGTTCATTACTCTGCGCGGTAGCAGTCGGCAAATATTCCGCAGGAAATTCGGGAGTTTTAAAAACTTGCATCGTATGATTTTTATCCGTGTAAAGACTTCCCGCGCCGCCGATTATCAAAAGTCGCTGGTCGGTGCCGCTCAAAATATCGCAAAGGTGTTGACTGGTAGTCGTATGCAACGGCAAAGTTTCGGGAGTCCACGCGCCAAAACAATCAATTACAACGTCAAAATTTTTTAAATCATCTTTGGTAAGCGCCATAATATCTTTTTTTATAAATTTTTTTGCAACAGATTTATTTTCGCCGCGAACGATCGCAGTAACATCAAGACTGCGATTTACCGCCTCTTCGACGATTAATTTTCCTGCTTTACCGTTTGCTGCAACAACTGCAATTTTCATTTTGTAACCTCCACTTGATAAAAATTTTTATTTGCCTAAATTATAATCAATGATTAAAATATTTCAAGAAGGCTTTTTTGGTTGAGTATATTGTTTTTGTTTGAAAATTGGGGTGTATTGCGTGAAAAAAAAAGATTTTTTTGACAGAAATTTGTTTGGAAAATGTCCGTTTGTAACAAGTCAAGTTTTGCTGTCAGGAAAGTGGACAATTTTAATTTTGCATGAGCTTTCATTAGGCGCGAAAAAATTCAATGAACTGAAACGCGAAATTGATATTACGCATTCAACTTTGTCAAATCATTTGAAATTATTGGTAGAAGAAGGGTTGGTTCAACGTGAAGTTTTTCCCGAAGTTCCGCCGCGTGTCGAATATTCTTTGACTGAAATAGGAAAAAATTTTCAGCCAGTTTTGGACAGCATAGAAATTTGGGGGAATTTATACATAGAATTTTTAAAAAAGCGTGATAAAAAAATTTAAGGAATTGAAGTTAATGACACTAAATGAAATATTAAGTGAAGCTGTTGAGTTGGACGCTTCAGACGTACATTTAACGGCGGGACAAAAAATATTTTTTCGCGTAGCAGGGGAGCTTGTACAGTTCGGCGAAATTTTAAGCGCAGATGAATTACAAAAAATTTTAGCCGAACTTACGCCGAAACATTTAGCCGCGCAGTTGCAAAAAAATTTATCGGTAGACTTTTCACACGTCGACAAAAATTTAGGGCGACGATTTCGCGTCAACATTTACTATCAGCGAAAATTCCCAGCGGCGGCATTGCGTTTGATACGTGAAAAAATTCCAACGCTTGAAGAAATTGGAGCGCCAGCGGCATTGAAAAAATTTATAAATGCGCCACAAGGTTTAATCTTAGTCACGGGGCGAACAGGTTCAGGCAAGTCAACGACGATAGCGGCATTTCTCAACGAACTTTGCAACGTTCGACCTTGCCACTTATTGACGCTGGAAGATCCGATAGAGTTTGAGTACGACGCGGGAAAATCTTTCATCAGCCAGCGTGAATTGGGACAAGACTTTTTAAATTTTGCGGACGCGGTAAGAGTTGCACTGCGCGAAATGCCCGACGTATTATTAATTGGCGAAATTCGCGACGCAGAAACAATGCACGCGGCGTTGGAGGCATCAGCGGCAGGCGTTTTAGTTTTGGCGACGTTGCATACAAAATCGGCGGCTGAAACGGCAATGCGCGTTGAGACGATGTTTCCACTAGTACAGCGCGACGCGATACGTGATTTATTTGCAGACGAATTTTCAACGATAATATCCCAACAGCTTTTGAAAAAATCTGACGGCGGACGAATCTGCGCGGCGGAAGTTTTGATAGCAAATCCCGCGTCACGTTCATTGATACGGCAGGGCAAGTACGTACAACTGCCTACAGTGATGATGAGTGGTCAAGCGCTTGGAATGCAAACAATGGAAATGGCGATTAAAAAATTAGGAATGCACAATGCTTAATTCGTAATGTTAAATGAGGAATTAAGAATTCTAAATTCTAAATTCTAAATTCGTAATAGGAGGTGTTTATTATGAAGAAAGTTTTTGTCACGATGTTTTTGGCTATCACGCTGATATTTATCGGCGGCAGTCAAGCGGAGGCGCGGGAAATTTACATGGGCAACTACAGCGACGGGACGGCGGTTTATCTAATTTCTGAAAGTTTAGCTGGCGGCTCAAGAGATTTTACCTGCAAAGTTAGGGCTGGGTACGTTTACCTTCACTACCATTTTTACGTAACAAGCGGCGGTCCTTACTACCAAAATTCAGAAGGGTACAGAGGATACGTTTATGGTGGTGAATCGCCTGTTGCAGAAGCCATTTGGGAGTACGCGCATAGATAGGCTATAAAATTTTAAGCTATTAATTTTAGAGACTATGAAAAAGTTTGCGAATAGAAAATATTTTTGATTAGACGTTGTTTAGATTATCTGTTCACAAAAAATTTTCATAGTCTCAAATTACTTTATACATTAAAAATATTCAGGGAGGAGGTTTCAATTTTTCATGTTGGATACAAAAATTTTTTTTATCGCTGAAATTGGAATCAATCATAATGGAGATATGGACATTGCCAAAAAGTTAATCGACGTTGCAGTTGATTCTGGTTGTGACGCCGTTAAATTTCAGAAAAGAACTGTCAATAAGGTTTATACTGAAGAGTTTTTGAACAGTCCGCGTAAGAGTCCTTGGGGTGATACTCAACGCGCACAAAAGGAAGGTCTGGAATTTAATTTTGAACAGTACAAGGAAATTGACAGCTACTGCAAAGACCGCAATATAGATTGGTTTGCGTCCGCGTGGGATGTTGATTCACAAATTTTTTTAAGGCAATTTAATTTAAAGTACAATAAAGTTGCGTCGGCGATGTTGGGCAACGTCGAATTGCTGAAAACTATTGCAAATGAAAAAAGATATACTTTCATCTCAACGGGAATGTGTACTTTTGAAGAATTGGACGCGGTCGTAAAAATTTTTAAAGATTATGACTGCCCGTTTGAATTAATGCACTGCAACAGTACGTATCCCATGAAGGTTGAAGATGCCAATTTGCGCCTGATTAAAACGTTGAATGAACGCTACGGCGTGAAAGTTGGTTTCAGCAGTCACGAAGAAGGTTACGTCGCAACACTTGGCGCAGTAGCTTTAGGCGCAACGTCGATTGAAAGACACGTCACATTGGATAAAACTATGTACGGTTCGGATCAAAAAGCGTCGATTGAACCAGCGGCATTAAAGCAACTTGTTGAAGATATTCGGCTTATGGAACTTGCTTTAGGTAGCGGCAAAAAAGAATTAAGCGCGGCTGAAATGGTCGTTCGTAAAAAACTTAGGGGCAACTGATGAACAAAATTAAATACATTTTCATAGACATTGACGGCGTATTAACTGACGGCACTGTACAAATTGACGCTAGCGGAAATGAATCTAAACGCATTTGCTATCACGATTTAGACGCGATTGGTAAAGGTCGCAGAAATGGTTTTGACTTTGCCTTCATCACGGGCGAAGATACTGATATGGCGCGGTTCATTACAAAGCGTTTTAATGTTTCAGTTGGACGTTTCGGCGCTAAAGATAAACTCAAAGCCATTCAAAATTTAATGGAAGAATTGAACGTCACGCGCGAAGAAATTTGTTACATTGGCGATTCTGAAAGAGATATTCCCGCGATTGAATTAGCGAAAATCGGAGCGGCGCCTGCTGATGCGTTGGACGAAGTCAAAAAAGTTGCTGACGTTGTACTGAATCATAAAGGCGGCGAAGGCGTTTTAATGGAATTAGTTAGCTATTTAATTGAAGAAAAAAATAAATAACTTCGCGGAGGATTGTACGTAATGAAATTATCGGATTACGTCATGAAGTTTTTGGCGGACAAAGGCGTTAAAACGGTTTTTATGTTGCCTGGCGGCGGCTGTATGCACTTGGTAGATTCGCTTGGACGTAATGAAAAATTGGAGTACGTGACTTGCCTTCATGAACAAGCCGCTACAATCGCCGCTGAAAGTTACGCGCAAAATACAAATGAACTTGGCGTCGTCTTAGTTACAACTGGACCTGGCGGGACAAATGCCATTACAGGTTTAGCGGCTGCGTGGATTGACTCAACGCCGTTGCTTGTAATATCTGGTCAAGTCAAACGTAGCGATCGCAAAGGAAATTCTGGCGTTAGGCAAATGGGCTCGCAGGAAGTCGACATCGTCCCCGTTGTAAAGTCTTTGACTAAGTATGCAACGACGGTTATGAATCCAAATAAAATTCGTGCCGTTTTGGAAGAGGCTTTTTATGAGGCAACGTCAGGTAGGCGCGGAACTGTATGGGTTGATATTCCGCTTGACGTGCAAGGCAGTGAAATTGATGAGTCAACGCTGGAAAGTTTCACTCCTGCGCGGAAAAATTTTGACGTTGATAAATCTGTCATCGATAAAATTAAACTGCAGATTGAAAAGTCTAAACGTCCACTAATTTTAACTGGCAACGGCATAAAGTCAGCTGGTATGGAAAAAATTTTTGCTGAATTTATCG
>CAMJAZ010000151.1 GCA_946403735.1 uncultured Selenomonadales bacterium | reverse complement strand
AAAATGACGGAGCTTTTACCTGCTATGAAAGTGCCGCCTTTAGGGATTGGTTCTTTGAGGCAGCTCAACCGATTCGTAACGCCAAAGAAGGTCATCTCTGTTTATTGACGACGGTATTGCCAAATATGAAGGAAGAAGACAGATTTATAGTTTCAATGTTCATTATCGGAAGATTTTTTGAAGGCGACGGGGAAAATTGCGGTTTTGTTGGCTCTTATGAAAATCTGGATTATGTTTTAGAATTTATGCTGAATGAAGTTCATAAAATGAAGTTTTGGAAAGTTTATCACAATTCAAACGGCTCGATTAAATGGGGCAGCGGGCTTTTCAGATATTTCAGCGACGATAACGCGGTAAAATTTTTGAAAATGGCTGTCGAAATTAAACACGGAACCGATGACGAAGATTTTGCAAAAAATTTTCTCAATCATTATTGTGAACTTAACAATTTATCTTCGTGAAAAATTATGTTAGACAAAATTTTAAGCGCGTGGAATTTTATCAGTGAAACTTTGATTTACATAATCTTCCCGCCATTTTGTCCAGTTTGCCGTGAAATTGTCGACGAACGCGGCGATATTTGCCCAGCTTGTCTTGAAAAAATTTTGCGCAAAGATTTTTATCCTGGACCGCCAGCACCGATTGAAAAAGTTATGCGCATTACGACTTATCGCGGCGCTACGCGTAACTTGCTACGTAGGCTGAAATTCGATAGTAGCAAAAGTACATTGCCTGCGCTGAAAAAAATTTTGGAAAATGTTTCGACAGACGCTAAAGTTACGGAATTTTTGAAGGGCGTTGACGTTGCAGTTTTCGTACCGTTGCACGAAGAAAGATTGAAACGGCGCGGCTATAATCAAGTGGATTTAATTTTCCGCGATTGGTTGACTAAACATAAAGTTCCAGTTGAAAATATTTTAGTACGAACTAAAAAGACGCCGCATCTTTTCGACTTGACACCTGCTGAACGTAAAGAAATTTTGCAGGATGCCTTTGAAACGATTAACGGCGCGGACATTGCTGGAAAAAATATTTTAATTGTGGACGATATTTATACTACGGGCGCGACGGTTACGGAATGCGCTAATGCGTTGAAAAAAATCGGTGCCGCGCAGATTTACGTTTTAGCTTTAGCGTCAGATTTTGGAGAAAAAAATAATGCATGAAGCATCATTAGCTGAAGGAATTTTGAAAATTGCGCTTGACGTTGCCGCTGAAAATCACGCTGTAAAAATTTCTGCCGTCGGCTTAAAGTTGGGCGAAATGGCTGGCGTCGAAGTTGAGGCGTTGAAATTTAGTTTTGACGTTATAAAAAAAAATACCTCCGCTGAAAGTGCCGCCTTGAAAATAAATCGTGTGCCGATAACGGCTGAATGCAACAAGTGCGGAAAAAACTTTACAGTTGAGCAGTATAATTTTTTTTGTCCCGAATGCGACGGAATTTTAATATTGAAAAGCGGTCGTGAACTTTTGGTGGAGTACGTCGACTGCGAATAAATTTATCATTCTAAATTCTTAATTCTTAATTCAAAAAAAATGGCAGGGGTAGCTGGACTCGAACCAACGCATGCGGGATTCAGAATCCCGTGCCTTACCAACTTGGCGATACCCCTGCGTCTAAGACTTTGAAATTTTACACATAAAAAATTTTTTTGTCAAGGAAATTATTTTTTCACATTGATATAGAAAATTTTTTCGCGATTAAAATTTTAAACTTTTGCAGTGTTTTGTACTTCATTCATGAGCGTTTCGACGTCGACAAGAATTTTTTGTAAAGAATGCCCTAAAGACTTTAAGCGATCTTTTTTACGGCGAAATTCATCAAGTTTATTTTCAGCGTCATTAAATGCAGGCGCAGTAAATTCGTCCATTTTATTTGTAGCCGCGCTAATAATGGTGCTACGTACTTCCTCCGCACCTCTATTAAATTCATTTTGAATTTGTTCACGTACTTTTCTGAGTTCTTCCTCCATTTTCTTCTGTTTATCTTCGCCAAAAATTTTACTTAAAATCTGATAAGCCGTCAGGGCAATTCCAACCCAGCCAAGTACATTAAATGCACCTTTCACAAGATTAGTTGCACCCCACGGCGCAAATTTAAATCCGAAGAAATGCCCAACATCTTTAACTACGCCAGCAGCTTTGAGTTCACCAAAAACAGGAAGAGTCACTTTAACAGCGGCGGCACCTTTAGCAGTCATTGCAACATTGCTTAAGGCTGTACTAATTTCTTTATTATGCTTATAAAATTCGGAAATTGGATCTTTTTGTTGTACGGGAGCAAGCGCCTTTTCATCTAAATTCGCCTGAACACGAAAAGCAAAACGCGATTTATCAATCAGCGCCATTTCTTTATTCACGTTGTCACAAATTTCAGCAAGTTTATCAAAAATTTGATTCTCATATGAATTAATGTAGGTATCGGCTTGAAGTTGCGCCGCTTCAATTTTTCGTGTAGCTTCCTCTTCAGTTATGCCAGGAACGATAGAATTTGCCGCCTTAGAACCTTCCTCCTTAATTTTTGAACAAAGTGTGTTGGCAATTTCGCTAATTCCTGTATGAATACGTTGCTTGCCAGCAAGCAAAGTTTTTTGACGCCGCTTTAAAAGTTCCTCCGCCGCCTCAATGTCACGGTCAATGCTAAGATCTTCCGATTCGCCGATAACGTTAGTAACTGCGCTTTTCAACGTTTCCAAAGGTGATTGAATTTTTGACAGTACGCCGCGACTTGCAACAAATGCGTTAAGATTTTCTACAAATTTTTCGTAACCACTCTGTTCAAAATAAATTGCCTTCATCTCTTCATCAGTTTCAGTTTGCCACTCAAAATAATATTCCGTATTGAGGAAGGAAAGGTACAACTGCGCGGGCGTGAAAGGTTCAATAACTTTCAATAAATCATCCGCAATAATTTTCTGTTGTTCGGGAACATTGCCTAGCGCTGTCCTATCCATTTTATTGACGACTAGCACCATATTTTTACCGCGTTTTTGTTCGATAGCAAGTTTGCGGAAATGGTTGCCCATACGATCATCAAAGCCTTCATTTGTCACGACGAAAATTAAAAGTGCCGCGTGATCAATTTCATAATACGTTTTTTCGTCATGGTCGGGACGCAATTCCGTATGAATGCCAGGCGTATCGATAATTTCAAGGTCGCCCCAATTATAAGTGTGCGCCTCTTGCGTCTTAATGCTAGCGCCGATTTCAGTTTCAATGCCCGACAACATTTTAATAATGCTTGACTTGCCAGAGCTGTATTGACCTACGAAAACTAATTTGACAGGACCGTCTAAAGGTTTCATTGTCTTGGGCAAAGATTTTTCATCAAGTCCAATTTCAAGGTCTTTATAGTCTGCAAAAACTTTTTTTGTAGCGTCAAGCAAAATTCCGCCGCGCCGTGCAAAATCTTCAAGTTGAAAGTTAGTCATATCGTCACCGCCTTAATAAGCTACAACAGGATCAGCCGTCAACTGTTGCACCAGCTGAATTTGTTCCGACGTGTAATAATTTTCGCGCGGCAAATTGATAACGTACATATCGCCATTTTCTTCATCTTCGACAAATTTAGAAAAACCGAACTGGCTTTTCAAAATTTTTTCTTCGATAACTTTCATTTCATCGCCAAAATAATTTTCGGCGTCGACTTCGTAGAGTTCAACATTTTCACCAATCAAGCCAGACATTTTACGCCGCGTAGAATCTGAAATTTCCGACGCTGTAGTTGAAAAGACGATAACTTTATTTCCGACAACACGCGCAAATTCTACGTGTTCAAGTTTGCGCGGGTCGTCATTTGAATGATGAATCACATTCCAAATTAAACGCCCATTTAAATCGAAGTATTGGGAATTAATCGTATCGGCTACGTGATTTTGCGTGTAAGCAAGTTTTTCTAACATATTCATCATATCAATCAGCGTATCTTTAAAGCCGTGAATTTGTCTGCCCAAAATTTCGTTATCAATAACATCTGTTAAGTTTTTCCGTATGTTATTAAGCAATTCGTTCCTTGACTCTTCAAGTTTTCCGCGCAGTTCATTTTTAGCTTTACGGATTTTTTCTGACTTACTGTCGCCAAAAAGCCAAGAAAGAGCTGCGAAAATGGCGGCACCTGCCCAACCGATTGGCGTTAATGCCACAAGTGGCGCGACAAGCATTAACCCGCCTTGAACATCAGTAATTTCAGGCATAGAAATATTTGCGTCAACTGAAACGCCAGAATAGCTTAAATCCTGCGTCAATTCGTCGCTAAGTTCACGCATCTTTTCCGTAGCTTCCGCGCCTATACTGTTAATAAAATCTTGACATCTAAGGTCAATATTAACGGCTTCCAAGTAGTACTTCCACTTTTTGCCCGCTTCGTCAGAGTCATAATAATTATTGACAACGTAATCAAGCTTTCCGTTAATATCGCTTGTAAGACCGTCCATAAAATTTTCAAGACGACTTTTAATCGATTCAAAGAAATAGTCAGACCATTCATTAAGCTGTATAACTTTGTCAAGATACATTTCCCACGCTTTAATGGTTTCTGCACTTTGACCGTAAAGGGCGGCGATTGAATTTTGTACGGGCAAGGCAACGGCATCGATAAAAGTTTTTGTACGAATGAATTGACCGTCTGAACTTATTTTGTCGAGGATAAAATTTTCTACGGCTTTAAAGTTGCTAAGTTCATAAAGCGACTGATCATTTTCACGTTGTGAGAAAAAGCTGATTGTAAATGCGAATAGACAAAAGGTACGTCGTCGAAGTTGTAACCGCCGCTAAAATTTGTATTGTTACCTTTTTTAGCAAACTCTTTGAATTGCCGTACAATTTCTTCAAGACGTGCAGGATCGTTGATTCGCTTTTGAATTTGTTTAACGTCAAGTTTGCGTTTAGAAGATTGTTTATCGGTTGAAAGAGCTTGCTTGACGTTGACAATTCCTAAAACAGGTTTACCCAGCGCTTTTAATTCGGCAAGACGTTCAGCCTCATAAGGTTGCGGCGAGTCGTCAGTCAAAAGAAATAAAGCTAAGTCAGCAGATTTTGCCGCCTCAAGTGCAGTTTTATCGTCAACAGCTCCGCCAAATGAACAAGTTCCTGGTACGTCGAAAATTTTTAAGCCGTTCCATTCATAAGCGCGAACATCAAGCGTCGTACGTTGAGCGCCTTTTCCGATAGATTCGCCGTTGCCGTGACGAAGAATTTCCATAAGCGTGGATTTACCCGCCATCGTTCGACCGTACAAAACGATTGTGAAGTCAGCTAATTTCTTTTTGAGGGCAGACAAATTATCGCCAACGCGAGATACAGTTTGACGTTCGAGTTTGCGCATTTCGCTGAATTGATTTTGAAAGTGCGAATCATTTTCCAGA
>CAMJAZ010000150.1 GCA_946403735.1 uncultured Selenomonadales bacterium | reverse complement strand
AATAAAAAATCTTCTTGTATGTCGCAGGAAGATTTTTTTTTTTGCAAAGATTAAAATTTGATAAAAAATCGCGGCAAGGGATTTTATTTAAGGCGCGGTTAGTGTATCATAGCTATAAGATTTTCATAGCAAGGAGGATGATTTAATTGGCTGAACAGCAGAAAATTTTAGTGGTGGAAGATACAGAACGCATTGCTAGATTGTTGCAGTTGACGCTGGAAATGGAAGGCGGCTATAAAGTTGCAATCGAAAGTAATGGACGCCGCGCCTATGAACGCATTATGCAGGAAGAGTACGACTTAGTTTTACTTGATATTATGTTGCCTGAAATGGACGGCTTTGAAATTTGCCAAAAAGTTCGTGCCTTTAGCGAATTGCCGCCGATTATTATCTTGACGGCGAAAGATGACATTAACGACAAAATCACTGGACTGAAACTTGGCGCTATCGATTATATGACGAAACCTTTTTCAGGCGACGAACTTTTACTGCGCGTACAAAATACTTTGAAGTTGTACGCCGCGAAAGCCGCTACTGATCAGCGCGTCAAAAGGTACACCGTCAAAAATTTGGTACTTTCTCCCGACACGCGAGAAGTTACCGTGAACAATGAAAAAATTGAACTTAGCCAAAAAGAATTTGATTTGCTCCTGTACTTGGTCGAAAATAAAAAGATTGTGTTGAGCCGTGAAAAAATTTTAGAAAAAGTCTGGGGCTACGACTACTTCGGCGATACCAACGTTGTCGACGTTTACATTCACGCACTGCGCGATAAAATCGATAAGCGATTCAATGAAAAATATATTCATACGGAGCGGGGCGTTGGCTATGTCCTCCGCGATTAGTACTGAAAGTTCAAATTTATTTCACGGCATTTCAAATTTTTTCAAGCAAAAAAAAATTTCGTCGCAAGTAGCAATATCTTTTACACTTGTTCTACTCGTCACGGTGACAATCTCAAATTTTTTCACAAACGCTGGAATGCGCTATCTTTTTCATCATCAAGCCGCCCGTTCCATTGAATTTGTTATAGACAAAATGAACGAATCAAATGAAGTTGACATCGATAAAAAATTTTTGGATACGAATTTGGCATTTTCTGGCGTCATTGTCCGCGTGCTTGACGAAAATAAAAAATTAGTTGCCGATAGCAATCCGCGTTTCCCTACCACAGAAAAATTGTTGAGTCACGCTACTAAGAATAGACCTTTTTTCGCCACGAAGGGTTATGAACTTATTGAGACGGCGCATTCTTTTTTCTACTACAGGGAAGTCCCCTTTCAAGTCGACGGCAAAATTTTCTACGTCCAACTTTTCAAGACGATAACTTTTGAAAAAGAATTAATGGAGTATATGTCTTGGGCGAATATTCTTTTAGATTTTATTGCCATTATTCTTTCAGTCGTCATAGGATTTTTTTTCATCAAGAAAGTTTTAAATCCATTGCGCCGCGTCACTGAAACTGCGCGGGAAATTTCAGCTGGCAAAATGGATAAACGCTTGGAAGTTGAAAATTCAAGCGCGGAAGCTATTGAGTTGTCGGAAAGTTTTAATTCAATGTTGGACAGGATTAACAAAACTTTTGCCCAGCAACGTCAATTCATTTCAGACGTTTCACACGAACTTAGGACGCCCGTTACAGTCATTGACGGCTACGCGCAGATACTTGAAAAATTTGGCACGAAAAATAAAGACCTTCTTGACGAATCAGTCACTTCAATAAAAGGCGCTACTGACAATATGAAAAATTTGTTGGAGTCACTTTTATTTTTGGCGCGAGCTGATCAAGGTGAACAGCCACTAAATAAAGTTGACGTTGACGTTGAGGAAATTTTAAAATCTACCGTCGAATCGTACAACAATCCGCGCATAAATTTTTCCAGCGACGGTTCATTTAAAACTTTCGGCGATCCTACCGCGTTGCAAAAAATGTTCAGCGTAATTTTGGATAACGCGCTTGAATACAGTGACGACGAAGTAACGGTTAAGCTAAAAATTTTGGGCAATATCGCGAAGGTTAATTTTATCGATAAAGGCATTGGCATTTCAGCTGACGATAAGAAAAAAATTTTCGATAGATTTTTCCGTGCAGATAAAGTTCGCACGAAGTCCGACGACGATAAATCTGTAGGCTTGGGATTGTCCATTGCGAAATGGATTGCTGACAGTCACGGCATAGAATTTGAAGTTGAAAGCGAACTTGATAAAGGAACAACTTTTAAATGCGTAATTAGAAATGCTTAATTCGTAATAAAAATTTTAAATTCTTAATTCAATTTGTTTCTGCTTATAAAAAGGCGGGGACAATTTTTTTATTTGTCACGTCAACTTCCAAGTCATAGGCTAAAAAAATTTTTTCGCGAAAATACAATCTATGCTATAATGAAAAAAATTTTTTGAAAGGAAATTAGTATGGACATCAAAATTAATGACGAATTGCACGGCTTTAAGGTGCAGAAAATTTCAGACGTTATGGAAGTAAGCGCGAAAACTTATGAGTTTGAACACATTAAAACAGGCGCTAAACTTTTGTATATCGACGCGAAAGACGACAATAAAGTTTTCTACATTGCCTTCCGTACGCCGCCTAAAGATGATACAGGCGTCACTCATATTATTGAACATTCCGTACTTTGCGGGTCAAAAAAATATCCGTTGAAAGAGCCGTTCGTTGAACTTGTCAAAGGCTCACTCAATACTTTTCTTAACGCGATGACGTACCCCGACAAAACTGTTTACCCCGTCGCTAGCCGTAACGCTAAAGATTTTCGCAACTTGCAGGACGTTTACTTGGACGCCGTATTTTATCCCGCGATGATTGATAAGCCAGAAATTTTAATGCAGGAAGGCTGGCACTATGAAATTGAAAATGCCGACGCTCCATTAACATTAAGCGGCGTTGTATTTAACGAAATGAAAGGCGCGTTATCTGCACCAGATGATATTTTGGCGCGTAAGTCGAAATCTGAACTTTTCCCGCAGAATTGCTACAGCTACGAATCAGGCGGCGACCCAGAAGCCATTCCGAATTTGACGCATGAAGATTTTATAAACTTCCACAAAAAATTTTATCACCCGTCGAACAGCTACATTTACCTTTACGGCGACGTTGATATTGATGAACAGTTGGCGTATCTTGACGGCGAATATTTATCTAAGTTTGAAAAAATTTCCGTAGATTCGGCGATTGAACGTCACCCGCAAATTTCCGAAATGAAAGTAGTTAATGATGTTTATCCTATTGGCGACGAAGAATCAGCCGACGCTAAAACTTTCATATCGCTTGACTTCGTGACGGGCGAAATTGAAAACTCCGCAACAATTTTGGGACTTGAAATTTTAAATCACGCGCTTTTCACTACGCCAGCCGCGCCGCTTAGAAAGGCGATTATCGATTCAAAACTTGGTAAAGATATTGACAGCGGCATTGAAGAAGATTTACGCCAGTCAGCTTTCAACATTACGCTGAACGGTTCGGAAAGTGACCGCGCACAAAAATTTTATGACCTTGTTAACGCCGAAATAAAAAAGCTTGTCGACAATGGCATTGATAAAACTTTGCTTGAGGCGTCAATTAGCTTGAGTGAATTTAGACTGCGCGAATCAGATTTTGGACTTGCGCCGAAAGGTTTAATTTACGGCTTACGAATTTTGCGTACGTGGCTTTATGACGGCGACCCAAATATTTACCTTCGCTACGAAGACGATTTGCAGACGATTAAAGACGGCTTAAATAATCGTTACTTTGAAAATCTCCTGCAGAAATATTTCCTTGACAATCCGCACAAACTTTTAATCACGTTAGCGCCGAGCAAAACTGTTGCTAAAGAGCGCGACGCTGAAATTGCCGCTAAACTTGCTGAAATTAAATCGAAGATGACGCCAGCTGAAATTGAAAACGTCATTGAAACTGCGCGGAAATTAAAAGTTCGTCAACAATCGCCTGAAACTCCAGAAGCGCTTGAAACAATTCCGTTGCTTAAACTTAGCGATATTCGCAAAGAAGCTGAAGTACTTCCTTTAAAATTCCGCGACCTTGACGGCACGAGAATTTTAGACAGCTGCGTTGACACGCACGGAATAATTTATCTTACATTTTACTTTGACGCATCGAAAGTTCCGCAGAAAAAACTTTTCCACGCCTACCTGCTTAATGAACTTATCGGCAAGGTTGACACGAAGAAACATTCTTACAGCGAACTTGCAAACTTGATTAACTTAAACATTGGCGGCTTTGGTTCAATACTTCACGCCGATTCTAAAAAAGGTGAGCCAGAATCATTTATGCCGCGCT
Source organism: uncultured Selenomonadales bacterium (assembly GCA_946403735.1). Classification (GTDB taxonomy): domain Bacteria; phylum Bacillota; class Negativicutes; order Selenomonadales; family Selenomonadaceae; genus Quinella. The sequence goes on along the minus strand of CAMJAZ010000150.1, from coordinate 1,078 downwards.
TGAAAGTTTACGCGAAAGGGCTTGAGTCGAAAATTCCTGCCATGACGGAAATTTTGACGGAAATTTTCACTGAATCAATTTTCACTGACAAAAAGCGCGTCCGTGAAATTATTGAAGAGGAACAAATTGGAATTGAACTTAACGTGCAGAATATGGCGCCGAGTATAATTTCAGGGCGTATTGCGTCGTACTTGTCGAAAACTGGCGCGTACAATAACGATTCGATTTTGCCTTTCAATAAATTCTTGAAAGACTTGCTGAAAGATTTTGACGCGAAGTTTGATGAACTTGTAGCCGATTTGAATGACGTTAAGACGCGCTTATTAAATCGCAACGGCTTAATCGTCAGCGTAACGGCGCTTGATGAACTTTACAATAAATTCCGTCCACACCTTGACACGCTTTTAAAAAGCTTGCCAGTTGATGAATTTCCAGTTGCTGAATACGATTACTTGCTTAGACCGCAGAACGAAGGGCTTTATTCGCAAAGTCGCGTACAGTACGTCGGCAAGGGCGCTAACTTTATAAATTTGGGTCACGAATATAATGGCGCGTTGAATGTACTGGAAACGATTTTGCGCTACGAATATTTTTGGACGGCAATTCGCGTACAAGGCGGCGCTTACGGTGCAATGGTTCATTTCACGCGGCAAGGCGGCTTATTCTTTGGTTCGTACCGCGATCCTAACTTGAAACGTACCATTGACGTTTTTGACCATACGGCGGACTTTCTGAAAAATTTTGACGTATCGGAACGCGAAATGGACAAGTACATTATCGGCACGATGAGTAAAATTGACAAGCCGTTGACACCGTCACTTAAAGGACAAGTTGCCGCCGATTTGTGTTTGAAAAATATAACTTACGCGGACAGGCAAAAATCCCGTGACGAAATTTTAAGTACGCGGCAAGCTGATATTCGCGCACTTGAAAAAATTGTTAGCGATTGTATGAAGGCGAATAACCTTTGCGTGTTCGGCAATGAAGACGTTATCAAAGAAAATAGCGACGTTTTCAAAACTATTAAACAGGCGGTAGAATAATTAAGAATTAAGAATTAAGAATGCAGAATTTAAAA